>JAIBJL010000595.1 GCA_020029545.1 Gammaproteobacteria bacterium | reverse complement strand
AGGCTTCACGCACGTCGAACTCGGATCGCCTTCGTCCGGCCACTGGGCTAGTGCCAGCGCCTTCGCGCCCGCAGAAACCTTTGGCTCGCCGGACGATGTCATGGCGTTCATCGATGCCTGCCACCAGCGCGGCATCGGGGTCATCCTGCCCGCTCTGACTTCGCAGATGCCAAAGACCCTGGCCAACCTGGCCTGGTTCGACGGCGAGCCGCTCTACGAAGCCGCGGATGCCTCAGATTCCCCTCTGGCGCGGTTCGCGACCGGCACCGGCGAGGTCAGGAGCTTCCTGCTGTCAAACGCCGTCTTCTGGCTCGACCGCTATCATGCCGATGGCTTGCGAACCGATCGGCGTGGCGCCGAGTTGTATCGGCCACTCATTAAGCGTGATCGGCAACAGCGGGCCGGGGTCAAGCTCGTCGTCCGAGAGCCTCTGGCCGATCCGACGCTAGCCGAGGGGCAAGTGGAGCGGCTGCTCAGCGGACGGCACGACGATCCTCACTCGCTTCTCGGGTTCCACTACGGTGAGGATGCGCGCACGCTGACGCTGCGCGCCCTAATCCCCGATGGTGAGCAGGTCTGCGCTTGCTTCGCTGGGCGGCCCGAGATGATCTACGAGCTGCAGCCGATCGATTCGGGCGGCTTGTTCGAGGCCACGCTTTTCGACATCGCACCCGACAGCGCTTATCGGCTGTGTATCCGCGACAGCGCTGGGCACCGGCGCATGCTCCTCGATCCCTACGCGTTCGCGGACTTCAGCTTCTCGGAATTCGATCTGCACCTGTTCGGCGCCGGCAATCACTACCGCATCAACGAGAAGCTCGGCGCGCATCCGCGCAGCGTCAGCGGCGTCCCGGGCGTCGGGTTCGCTCTCTGGGCGCCCAATGCCGAGGGCGTGAGCGTCGTCGGCCCGTTCAACGACTGGGATGGGCGCTGTCACCCGATGAAGCGGCACGGCCTATCCGGCGTGTGGGAGATCTTCCTGCCGGAACTTCGCGAGGGCGCGCTATATGAATACGAAATCAGGGCGCGCAATGGTGAGGTCTTTCGCAAGCCCGACCCTTACGCCTACTTCACGCAGGTTTCTCCTGCCACCGCGAGCATCGTCTATCGCATGCAAGGCGCCCATACCTGGGGCGATGACGAATGGATGGAGCGGCGCCGCGCCGCTCGCTACTGGGAGGAGCCGGTCGCCATCTACGAGCTTCACCTCGGGTCGTGGATGCGCGGCCAAGACAATGCGTCGCTCTCCTACCTCGATCTGGCGGATAGGCTGATCGACTATGTGAAGCACCTCGGTTTCACGCACATCGAGCTGCTGCCGGTGGCCGAGCACCCCTACGAGCCCTCTTGGGGCTACCAGGTGACCGGCTACTACGCGCCGAACTCGCGCTATGGGCGGCCCGAGGACCTGATGCAGTTCGTGGACCTGTGTCACCAAAAGGGCATCGGCGTCCTGCTGGACTGGGTCGCGGGACATTTCCCGAAAGACGCCCACGGCCTCGCCTGTTTCGACGGCACCTGCCTGTATGAGCATGCCGATCCGCGAAAGGGGGAGCATCGCGACTGGGGCACGCTGATTTTCAACTACGGTCGCCACGAGGTCGAGAATTTCCTGATCGCCAACGCCCGCTTCTGGCTCGAGCACTATCACTTTGACGGACTGCGCGTCGACGCGGTCGCCTCCATGCTCTATCTCGACTATTCGAGACCCAATCCGAGCGACTGGATCCCGAACCCGTATGGCGGAAGGGAGAACCTGGAGGCGATCGAGTTCCTCAAGCACATGAACGTCGTCCTGCACGCCGAATTCCCGGGTGTGATGGTGATCGCCGAGGAGTCGACGGCCTGGCCCAACGTGTCGCGACCCGTCGAGATCGGCGGGCTCGGCTTCGGCTACAAGTGGAACATGGGCTGGATGCACGACGTGCTCAACTATATGAAGACGCCGGCCAAGCAACGAAAGGATCATCACGGCAAGCTAATTTTCGGTCTCGTCTATGCCTTCGCGGAGAACTACGTTTTGGCGCTGTCGCATGACGAAGTGGTGCATATGAAGCGCTCGCTCCTCGGCAAGATGTCCGGCAAGGGGTGGGAGAAGTTTGCCAATCTCCGCCTGCTCTACAGCTTCATGTACGGTCACCCGGGCAAGAAGCTCCTGTTCATGGGGGCTGAATTCGGACAGACCGGCGAATGGGATCACTCGCGGAGCCTTGAGTGGGATCTGCTCAAGCGAGAGCCTCACCAACGCATGCGCGACTTCGTGCGGGATCTCAACCGGATCTACCAGGCCGAGCGCGCCTTCTTCGAGGCCGACTTCAAGGGCGTGGGATTCGAGTGGCTCGAGGCCGACAATGCCGAGCAGAGCATCGTCGCGTTTCTGAGGAAGGCAAAGGATCCGAGAAATGCGCTGCTGTTCGCGCTGAACTTCTCGAGCGTGTCGCGTCCCGAGCATCGGATCGGCGTGCCATATCCTGGCTCCTACACACAGATATTCACCAGCAACGCCACCGCCTACAGTGGGCTTAGAGAGGGCGGCGCGACCCTTACGGCGCTGGCCGAAGAGATACCCTGGCACGGACGCGAGTTTTCGATCAGCATCCGCCTGCCGGC
>JAIBJL010000263.1 GCA_020029545.1 Gammaproteobacteria bacterium | reverse complement strand
CCGCTCTTAGGCCCTTTCTGGACCAGCATGACATGGTGATCGACATAGTCCGCACCCTGATCGAGGCGGTTGAAGGAGAGAGCCAGCTCACCCTCGACGACGACCTCGTCGCTGCACAGCAGTCCCAGATGGGCGCGATACCAATCGATAACGCGCCCGGGATTCGGACTCATCAGGACGCCATGCCCTACGCGCGCGACCTTCGCAGGGCCCGGCTTGTGACGAGTGAGCGTGCCCGAGCGGCGTAGGCCGTCTTTGGCGTCGTTGATCGAGTACCGTTGATACTCGATCGGTGCCACATCCTCGATGCCCCAGACGATCTCGATACCGTTGCCGTCAGGATCGCTCAGCCGGACGCGCTTGCCGCCGCCAGGCTCCGCGATGGGTTCGACCGCCGAGGCGCCCGGGATGGCGGCAGCAGTCTCCAGCTCAGCTTCCGTGCGGACGTTGAAGGCCAGCGAGAGGAACTTGTCGTCGCCCTGTTCCAGCACGAGAAGATGATGCGAGGGGCCAGTCCCGCGTGCGTACAGGGCATTGTCGGTCCGGGCGGACAACAACAGGCCGAAATCCGTCAGGAACTCTTCGGCGCGGTCGAGATCCGGCACCCGTACCCGGGCATAAACGAAGTCGCGAACTTTGATGGAAACCATGATTTTCTTCCTCTTGAAGTTTGCGATCCGGCGCGGCGGTTCAGTGGCGTTGGGCGCCTTCAGCCGCGTCCGGACGTGTCTACGATCGGATTGGCGAGGCTTCCCAGACCCTCGACGCTGACGGACACGCAATCGCCCGGAACCATGAGGATCCGCGGCTTGCGGCTGTAGCCGACACCGTCGGGTGTGCCGGTCAGAAGAAGGTCGCCGGGCCGCAACGTGACGTGGCGCGACGCGAAGGCAGCGATATCACCAACGCTGAAGACCATGTCGCTAGTGGTGCCATCCTGCATGGTCTGGCCATTGAGCGTCGTAGTCAGCCTTTTGCCGCGATAATCGTATTCGTCAGCAGTGACGACGAAAGAAGCGATCGCGCCGCTTTTCTCCGGATTCTTGCCGAGGCACCACTGACCAGTGGCCAGCGTGGTCATCAGCACCTGCGATTTCCGCGCGCTGATATCGTTCGCCACGGTATAGCCGAACATGCCTTTTTCGGCGGTCTGCGCGTCGACGTCGGTCAAGGTGGTGCCGACGATGGCCGCGAGTTCGACCTCCCAATCCAGCCCTTCAGGCTCGGATAGCGGCACGGGAACGGCCGCCCCATCGGGAACCAGTTCGGACGTCCAGCGCGCGAACAGGTTCGGGAATTTCGGCGTAGGAAGTTTCGACTCCTTTCCGTGCGCGACATAGTTGATCGCGGCGCAAATAATCTTGGCACCGATCGGCACCGGCGGCGCCAGATCGAGGTTGGCGATCGCCAACCTGCCGGCCGTGGCGGCGGCGGCCTGTGCCGTCCAGCGCGGCAGATCTTCATAAAAGGAATCGATATCGGTCAGGGGCGCTAGCGCGTCGCCGATGACGACACCCATCGCAATATGGCGCCGTTTGACGCGCCCTTCGGGATAATAGGCAAGAAAACGCATAGGACTTATCCGATTTAGAACTAGAGTGGGAATCAGCGGCCCGACGGGAACTGCAGTTCCAGTTTGCTTTCCGCTGGCGGCATCCAGCGTGCGGACACCGTCTTGGTGCGGGTCAGGAACGCGATCGCGTCGCGACCGTGCAGCTTGGTCTCGGTGAAGGCGCTGTCTTTCCATCCAGCGAAGCCGTGGAAATAGGCAGGCGCGGGAATCGGCACGTTGATGCCGATCTGGCCGGCGGGGGCGTCATCCGTGAACCGGTTCGCAACGGATCCGTCCTGCGTGAAGATCGCCGCTCCATTGCCGAGATCATGTGAGGAGATGACCGCGATTGCCTCCTCGTAGGTCGCCACCCGGACGATCGACAAAACGGGACCGAAAATCTCGTCGCTGTGCACCGCCATGCCGGGCTTCACATGGTCGATAATCGTCGGGCCGAAATACCAGCCGGCGTCGCCCGCCTGATGCTCGCGCCCGTCGAGCAGAACCTTCCCGCCTTCGGCCGCCGCGTTCGCGACGTAACTTGTGATGCGTGCGCGGCTCTCGCGGGTGATAACCGGACCGAGCTGTGCGTGCGCCTCATGGATGTCGCCGATTGTCATCGTCGCGGCTCGATCGCGGATCGCGGCCACCAGCGGATCGGCGATGGCGCCGACGGCGACGACCACCGAGATCGCCATGCAGCGCTGGCCTGCAGCGCCATAAGCCGCCGAAACCGCCGCATCCGCCGCGAAAGCGACATCGCAGTCGGGCATCACGACCATGTGATTCTTGCCACCGCCAAAGGCCTGGACACGCTTGCCATTGGCGACCCCGCGCGTCCGGATCTGCTTTGCAACGGCGGTCGAACCGACGAAGGTGATCGCCGCGACGTCCGGATGCTCGACGATGCGGTCGACCGCGACCCGATCACCCAGCACCACGTTGAAGACGCCGTCGGGCAGGCCAGCCTTCGAAAAGAGTGCCGCGATCCTAAGCAAGGCCGACGGATTGCGCTCGCTCGGCTTGGCGACCACTGTGTTGCCGCAGGCGAGTGCCGTCATCGTCTGCACCAGCGGGATGATCACCGGAAAGTTGAACGGACTGATCGCCGCGACCACACCGACCGGATAGCGCACCTCATAGGTGTTGACCCCGGATGAGACCGCGCGTGTATAGGGCGTCGCATAGAGCGTCGATACGCTCACCGTGAGGCCGATCGTCTCGATCGCCCGCACAATCTCCGCGGTCGCATCCGATCGCGTCTTGCCCGTCTCGGCGATCACCAGATCGACGAGTTCCTCCTTCGCCTCTATCAAGCTCTGGCGCAGGTCGAACAGAATGTTGATGCGGTGCTGAAGTCCCAACGCCGACCAAAGTGGAAGCGCCGCCTTGGCCGCGGCCACAACCTCATCGACATCGCTCTCGGACGCCAGCGGCACCGATCCGATCGCTTCACCATTTGCCGGGTTGATGATGGGGATGGACCTGCCACCGGCCGGCATCGGCTTGCCGGAGACGTGACGCGAGAGTGTTTCCATTACTAGACTCCTGATATCAAGATCATGATCGGCACCCGTTCGGGCGCCGGCACCGGTCATCGTCAGAAATTCGCGCTAAACCGGACACCATAGGTCGCCGGCTGGCCCGTCACGCGGGCGATGGTGTCAATGACCTTCATTGCGTTTACCGTGTAGAACTCGTCGAAGATATTGCGGCCCCACAGCTCAACCCGATAGCGTCCGTCGCCGACATCCACGCCGGCCCGAAGATCGACCAGCGTATAAGCAGGCAGGGTGAATTCGGAACCTCCGCCGAAGGTGGCCGGCGTCGAACTGCGATAGTTCACGCTGCCGCCAACGAACGCGCTCAGCGATCCAGACAGCGGAAACTCATATCCGACATCAGAGCTCAACTGCCATTGCGGTGTGATGGGAAAGCGGTAACCGCGAACGTCGATATTGTTGCCGAGTGGATCGAGGGTGACGAAGTTGCTACGTACCTTGGTGTCGATCCAGGTGGCACCGGCGTTCAGCGTCAGCCCTTGCGTTGGACGCAGCGTCGCATTGAGCTCCGCACCCGTGATGTGGGACTTGGGAACCGAAACCAGCCCCGGCAGGATGCCGAGCGACGTAAAAACAGTGCCGAGAATCTGCTTATCCTTATAGTCGTAGTAGAAGCCTGCTCCCGACAGCTGCAGCATCCGGTCCAGCAGGCTGAACTTGAATCCTGCTTCGTAGGCCGTCACCGATTCCTGTGTTACCGGCTGATATTGGCTGCTGAAGACCAGCGGGAGATTCGAGAAGGAGCCTGATTTGTACCCGCGCGTGACATTCGTGTAGAGATGGACATCGTCATTGGGTTTCCAACTGATGTTGCCACGCCAGGAGACATTGTCTTCGACCAGATCGCTCTTCACGAACCCGCCAACCGGAACGAAGGGAGGCGGTCCGGGATTATTGGAGGCGGCGAACGTCACGCACTCGCCCGCCTGGTATGGCCTTGTGGATAGAAGCGAGAAGACCGCAGCTAGGTCCCCCGCGCCGGTATCGGCAAGACAGCTGCTCCCGCGCCGGGTCTGATCGGTATAGCGGGCCGACGCCTGGAGCGAAACCGTACGCGTCGCCTGATAGTCGAGGTTGCCGAACACGGCGACCGCCTCGGAATCGACATTGTTGGTGATTTTGTACTCATTGTATCTGAGCGGGCCGATGCCGTTGTTGGAGCCCCTATAATTGCTCGACCTCGAGTCCTTGTTCTCGTCGGAGGCATAGTTGCCACCGAGAACCCACCGCAGCCCGACATCCTCCATAGTCCCCTCGAACCGCAGTTCCTGGGAGAAGGCTTCAATGGCGGCGTCGGTGAAGGCGAGAATATTGTTGTACTGCGTCCCGTCGGCATCGACGGCCTGGTCCAAGTCGAGGTTGGAATAAGCCGTGATGCTGACCAGCGACACCGCATCGGACAGGTCGAAATCGCCGCGCAGAGACAGTTGGTAGAACCGAGAATCGGAGGACGGCGACGAACCGGGATCCCAGTCTGCGTAGCGGTTGTCGCGCGGCGCGGGAGCGGTGGCAAGCAGCTCGGTTCGCAGATCCGTATAGTTGGGCGACGCGGCCGAGTAACCGACATATTGCGCGGCCTGGGTGTCGCTCTTGTTCACCCACCCGCTTGCGGCGAAGACGAAATTAGCGGCGTCGTCAGGGGTCCAATCCAGCGTCAGGCGGCCGGCGGAGAAGTTGCGGTCGCCCAGTCGGTCGCCCGGCCGTGACAGGCTCCGCTGCCATGCGCCACCCTGCTCGGTGCGGAACGCGATGCGCGCACCCAACGTATCGGACAGCGGGCCGCTCAGGTAGCCGTCAACGTTGACTTTATCGAACCGGGCATATTCGACGCTGCTGCCGAGCTTGAGATCCTTGGTCGGCTTCGCGGCTATGAAGTTGATCGCGCCCCCGGTGGAGTTCTGGCCGAACAGGGTGCCCTGAGGGCCCTTCAGCACCTCGACCCGATCGAGATCGAGCGCGGCCCCCGACACCATGGAGAGATAGGGAAGCGGAACCTGATCGACGTAAACAGTCACGGTAGGCGTCGCTCCGATAGAGTTGTCGAAGAAGCCCACACCGCGGATGGAGAAGACCGGCGGCCCGAGGTTGCTCGGTTGAAATGTAAAGCCAGGAACCACCTTGCCAAGATCGGATGGCGACGTAACGCCAGCCCTGGCCAGCTCCTGCCCTGTCACTGCAGTAATCGAGAGCGGAACGTCAATCAGCCGTTCGGAGCGCTTCTGAGCGGTAACTACGATTTCGGCAATATTGTCGTGCTGCGCCACCGTCTGCGGCGCGTTGGACACACCGGTTTCAGATTGTGAGAACGCCGGGCTGCACCCCAGCCCCGCGACCCATATCGCCAGCCCAGCGGCATTGGCTGTCCCCCTCGTCCACCACCCCTTGGTTGTTGTCCCAGGAGTCCGGACTTTCAGCTCGAAACCCTTTGATCCAGAACGATCGCCAAACGCCAATTGTGTTGGAGCTACCATGAATTCCCCCTCTCATTACCATCGCAGTTTTGTTATAGACCGATCGGTCCATAATGGCATTTTGAATTCGCGTGTCAAGTCGCCATTTAAAGAAGAATACTTATAGGCTATACAGTCTAGACCTAAAGCATGAGATGGTATGGGAACGATGCAACGCGGAGGGAAATGACGATATGGCTTTGCCGGTGATGAAGGCAGACATCGTGCTGATCGATGGCCAGAGCATCGCCACCATGCCGTTGAACAACGTCTATGGGACAATCGTTTTTGAAGCGGATAGCTCAGCCGTGTCGACGGTTATCGTCGGAAGTGTCGTACGCAAGCAGCTCGGGAGGCCGACGCAGATCGACCTCGATCGGCCCGTCTGGCAAGTGGCGGCCCGATAAGGTTACAACGACTAAGAGGTAGGACATGTCGCAGGCAGGAGCACGAAAAATGGGAGCGGATGGCCCCGATGGAGGGCGATCGGACGCCCGTGTCCGTCTTATTCGGATCGGGCTGGAACTGCTAACCGAGCGCGGATTTGGCGCCACGGGAATCGATGAGATCTTGCGGCGCGCAGAGGCGCCAAAAGGATCGTTCTATCATCATTTCCGCAGCAAGTCGGAATTCGCCCTGGTGTTGATCGGTGAATATAACAACTATTTCCGTGGCAGGATCACCAAGTCATTGCTAGTCAACGGGAAGTCCGCATATGCCCGCATCAGTTCGATGATCGACGATCTTTGCGCGTCTATGGCGCGCTATGGCTATCGCAGAGGGTGTTTGATCGGGAATTTTACCCAGGAGTTGGGAAGTCAACACGAAGCTATCCGGCAGCGGCTGGAAGCCGTGTTCCGGGAATGGGAGACATTGCTCGCCGACTGTCTGGCCGAGGGGAAGTCGGAAGGTAGCATCGATGGGAGCCTGGATCCGTTAGACAGCGCCTCCTTTTTCTGGATTGGCTGGGAAGGAGCGATCATGCGCTCCAAGGTCGCGCAGAACGCAGTTCCGCTGCGACGCTTCGGCGATACATATTTGGCCAGTATTCGGGGCGCTAGCGCAGCACCGACGTCGGGTTCGTTCGATGGCAAGTTGGCATGATCCGGCGCGAGGAGAAGGTCACGGAGTAACAACGACGTTGCACAGCCCGCCGTCAGGACGGTGAGCAGGCAAATTCAAGAGCTTCGTTGATGTGCGTCAGCGCAAAGGTCTTGTTTTCGACAAGGGAGAGATCGAGCGCACCGGTCACCAAATCAGCGACCGTTTTTGAGGCAGGGTAGACGAGGCGTTCAGTTTTTCAATCAGCGAGGGTGGCGGGCGGCAGGGTTGAATTGCGCGCAGCGACGCGATCATGACGTCACCCAAGCGATTTGTCCAAGCACGTGCGTGCTCGATAGTTGAGGCGTTACTCGATGACTTCGGACCCACAGAAAAGCCAACAAGCTTTCGGATCAC
>JAIBJL010000262.1 GCA_020029545.1 Gammaproteobacteria bacterium | reverse complement strand
GGCGGCTCAAGCTCAGGCACGGGCGGTGCGATGGCGGCCTGGTTCGGCACCACCGGTCTGGGCAGCGATACCAGCGGTTCCATCGTGATCCCGAGTACGCTGAATAATCTGGTCGGTTTCTCGACGACCCATGGGCTGGTGAGTCGCACCGGCATGATGTGGAGTTCACCGCGACAGGAAAGCGGCGGCCCGATGTGTCGCAGCGTCTACGACTGCGCGGCCATGCTCGATGCAATGGCGGGTTACGACGCCGCCGATCTGGCGACCGAGGCCAGTCTCGGCAAGATTCCCGATCAGCCGTACACCAGCTTTGCGGGCAAGGATGGTCTCAAGGGCGCACGCCTCGGCGTTCTGCGCGAGATGGTGCGCTCCGGTCCACAGCACGAAGAGGGCGTGGCGCTGTTTGAGAAGGCGATCGCGGATTTCAAAGCGGCCGGCGCGATGCTCGTCGATCCCGCGCTCACCGGGCTCAAGTTGACCGAAGCGGTGCGTGAAGCCGGTGCGGCGAGTTACGAGCGTGCGGATGCCATCAACAAATATCTGGCCGCGTTGCCGCCGACCGCACCGATCCGCACGGTCGATGAAATGATCGCGAAGGGAGGTGCGCTGGTGAAGCCCGCCATCATCGAAGCCGCCAAGATCGGCTCGCTCGATCATCATGCGCAGCTGGTCGCTGCTTACAAGCAGCAGGATATGCTCAAGGCCGCCATCGTCGAACTGATGGAGAAGTATCGTCTCGATGGTGTGATTCTGCCGTATCGAACGGTCCTGACCGACGACCGGCCGACCGCGCCCAATCCCGCGGGCGGCGGATCCAGCGAAAGCGCGAACGCGCTGGCGTCCTACACCGGGTTGCCGACGATTATCGTGCCCGGCGGCTTTTTCGCCTCAGACGGCATGCCCTTCGCAGTTCAGTTCTTAGGCAAGCCGTTTAGCGAGCCGACGCTGATCAAACTGGCGAGCGGCTACGAAGCCGTATCCAAGCATCGCAAGGCGCCGGCGTTGACGCCTGCTTTGTCTGGCGAGCGCTTCAATTACACCGCGACGGCGCCGAAGGGCGGGCATCAGTAAGAAGGGCCTGGGGCCACGGGCCTGGGCAGGAACCGGAGCAAGAGCCGGAGCCGGAGGAGATCGTGCTTCTTCTCCTGCCCAGGCCCCAGGCCCCAGGCCCGGCGCAGCCAAGGCGTAGGGTACAACCCGCTTACGCCGTCTTCCGAGACATGCGCAACAGCACTTCGCTTGCTCGCCTGAAATTCGTTGTGGGTCATGTCTGGATGGGGTTCGCGCTCGCGATCACTTCTCCTTGCGTACCGGCCGCCACCATCGACCTGACGACTGCGTCCATTGCCGACCTGAACGCGGCGTTCGATGCGAAGGCGCTCACCTCGGAAAAGCTGGTCCAGCTCTATCTCAAGCGCATCGAGGCTTACGACGACCAAGGCCCAAAGATCAACGCCGTGCTCGCCTTGAATGCAAAGGCGCTGCAAACGGCGCGAGAGCTGGATGCCGAGCGCGCGAAGTCGGGGCCGCGATCGCCATTGCACGGTATTCCCGTGATCGTCAAAGACGTGTTCGATACGGCGGACATGCCGACAACGGGCGGCTACCTGCCGCTCAAGGGCGTGATACCAGCCAAAGATGCGACGATTGTCCGCAAGCTCCGCGCTGCCGGTGCGATCATCCTGGCGAAGATGAATCAAAGCGATTGGTACGCATCGCCCGATATCATGGCGAGCAGCACGTTGGGCGGTTCGACGCTGAATCCGTTTGCACTCGATCGCACACCAGGCTGGTCGAGTGCAGGCACCGGTGCCGGTCTGGCCGCTCACTTCGGTACGGTCGGACTCGGCAGCGAAACCGGATTCTCCATTCGCACGCCGACCAGTGATAGCAATCTATTCGGTTTGTCCACCACGTCCGGACTGATCAGTCGTGCCGGGCAGATGTGGAGCTATATCACCGGCGAGCGCGGCGGGCCGATGGCGCATTGCGTGTATGACCTGGCGGCGACACTGGATGTGATTGCCGGGTTCGACAGCGCCGACTTGTGGACGGCGAACAGCCTCGGCAAGATGCCCGCGCAACCGTACGTCAGCTTCATCGACGTGAAGGGATTGAAGGGTGCGCGTGTCGGCGTGCTGCAGCAGGCCTGGGATTTCAAGCCAGTCGATCCGGCCGTGATCGAGCTCGCGAAGTCGGCAATCAAAGTGTTCGGCGACCATGGGGCGAAAGTATTCGAGCCGGTGTCGCTCGACATGGATCTGGTGAACTATCTGCAGGTCAACAGTTCACCGAGCCGCTACGAGCGCATCCATGCGATCAACCAGTATCTCGCGCATCAAGGCCCGAACTATCCTTTCAAGAATGCGGCCGAGCTGCTGCTGAATCATCCGGGTGTACCGACGCGTCCCACCGACAAGGATGCCGTCGCCCATCCGATCGATCTCGACCGCGATCCGGAATACCGCGCAACCCTCGAGGGCAAGGCCAAGCTGCGCGAAGCGGTGATCGCACTGATGGACCGTTATCAACTCGACGCCTTGATTTTCCCTCACAAGTTGTCGGGGCCATTGAAGATCGGTCCACGCGAGGACCCGGAGCGCCAGTACACCGCAAACCAGCTGAGTCCGAACACGGGACTGCCGGCATTCATCGTGCCGATGGGATTCACGCCGCAGGGATTGCCCGTCGGGCTGGAGATTCTGGGTCGTCCCTGGAGCGAACCGACACTCATCAAGCTGGCCAGTGGCTTTGAGGCAGTGACTCAGAACCGACGCGTGCCTGTCAGTACGCCAGCGCTGCCTGGCGAGAAGGTTACTTACTAGAAGAGGGCTTAGCAGCCTGTCAGGCTGAAGGTTGATCTACTGCGGCGGTGTCAGCTGGGTCCATTTTTCCGATCCTTCTCGTTAAATAGCTATGGCTATTCGCCTCGAACGATCGAAAAACTGTCCTCCATCTGCCACGCGCCTCGCTACGATCACTTCAGTCCGACAGGCTGCTAGGGCCACGGGCCGGGGCAGGAACGGGAGCAAGAGCAGGAGGAGATCGTGCTTCTTCTCCTGCCCACGCCCCAGGCCCCACGCCCCAAGCCCCAAGCTCCACGTCCCAGCCCCGCGCGGCCGAGGCGTAGGGTGTAATCCGCCAACGCCGTCTCTCGAAGCATGCATAACAGCACCTCGCTTGCCCACCTTGGTTTGGCTGCTCCCTGCGTTCCACCGGCCACCCTCGATGCGCGCAACAACGTGACGACGCAAGCACTGCGACAAAACTGGATTCTGGGTCCGATGCAGGATGCCTTGCTCGTCATCGGCGCGCCGTTGTTCGTGCTACTGGCGGCATTGGCAACTTTTATGATGTTGGATGGCATCGCCGCTACGTCGCTAATCATTGTCGCGCACATCGTCATTACTGTCGCACACCATCTGCCGACGTTCATCCGCATCTACGGCGACGTCGAACTGTTTGCGCGCTTCAAGTGGAGCTTCGTGCTGGCACCGCTGGTACCGATGCTGTTTTCCATCGGCGTGCTCAGCTACCTCAATTACCGGAGGTTTCCGGTCGAGTACTTCCTGTACCTGTACCTGATGCTGGCGCTGTGGGACCCATGGCATTTCCTGCGACAGCACTATGGTTTCATGCGCATCTACGACCGTCCCAATGCAGCGCCGCAGAAGCTTGCGGCGCGAATGGACCTCGCCCTGTCGGTCGCGTGGTTCGTGTTCATCATGCTCGCCAGCGGTGCTTGGCTCGCTGACTATCTCGAAGGGTTGTATGCGAGCGCACGCGTGCCTGCCCTGTTGATGCTTCCTGCCGGTGTTGCGGTAACGGCGACCACGGTGGCACGCAGTGCCGCGCTCGCGATGACGATCGTTTACGGCGGCTATCTGCTCTGGTGCCGCCATCGGGGCTACTTCATCAGCGGCGCGAAACTCGCGCTGTTCACAGCCACGATCGGCGTGATGTATGTCGCCTACACGCCGAATTCCTGGATTCTCGGCATCGCGCCGCAGTGGAGCTTCAAGGTTGGCTTTGCGACCGTCGGTATCGTCCACATGACGCAATACCTGGCCGTGGTCTGGCGCTACAACCGTAATCTCGCTGTGCGACCGGAACGCGCGCGCACTGGCTGGTTCCGGAAGCTGCATGCACGCGGGGGAGGGTGGATCGCGGGCGGTTATGTGCTGCTATGTCTGACCTACGGTGAAATCGTCACCACCGAACGTTCCAATCGCTGGATCATGTCGGCGCTGCTGGCGATCGGTTTCACCTCGACGCTGCTGCACTACTACTTCGACGGGTTCATCTGGAAAATCCGTCATCAACAGAATCGTGAGAACCTGCTCGGCCACGACGCGGCCGCAGCGGGCTCAGCAGCGAAGTCCTGGTGGAGTGCGGCACGCACGCCGACGCCGCGCGGCATGCTCTTGCGGCAATTGCTGTACTTCGGCGTGCCGATGAGCGTGCTGACGTTCGGTGCGGTACAGGCCTGGAATGCACCCGACGAGAACTATCTGCCGCACATGTACCAGGCTCAGATGTATTCGCAGCAGGGCGATACAGCGGCGGCGATGCAGGAAGCTCGCGCTGCGTATGCCGCCATGCAGCAGCAGCTGCCGGTACTCCAACGCATCGTCGAACTCCATCCGACGTCGGGTCGCGAAGCGCAGTTGGCCTTCCTGATCTACAACCAGTCATTCTACGTGCGAGTCGTGTTGCCGTCCGCCGCAGGACAGCAGACCGATAGTGCCACGGCACGGGCGCATCGCGCTGCCGCTGAAACTGCGAGCGACCTGCTCGAACAGGCGATCCGGCGCGGCGGATCACTGGCCCATGCCGGGCGCCCCCAATTGACGCGTGACGATGCGCTGCAGACGCTGGCCAGCTGGCGACGTATTGCGACGGGTTCTTAAGCGATCACGCGAGCGACATTTACGATCGATACCTTCCGGAGCGGACATGAACACAGCACGGCGAATCCGTCACACCGTACAACAGGCGCTGTCGCGACGCAGTTTCCTGCAGACCAGCGTGGCTACGGGTGCCGTGCTGTCATTAGGGTCGTTCGCGCGCGGCGCGTATGCATCGGTACCTGCCGATGAGTTCGTGACCTGGTCGGCCTCGCATGTCGCCAAGATGATTCGCGACAAGCAATTGTCTGCCGTCGATGCGGTGACCATGTGCTATGCGCGCATCGACGTGGTGAATCCGAAGATCAATGCGGTCGTTGCGACGTGCCGCGAGCGGGCGCTCGCCGAGGCGAAAGAAGCAGACGCGATGCTGGCGGCGGGCAAGAGCCTCGGTCCGTTGCACGGTGTCCCGTTCACGGTGAAAGACTCGTTCGATACCGCAGGTGTCGTCAGCACCGGCGGTACCTTGGGACGCAAGAGCTATGTGCCGGGTAAAGATGCCACCGTAGTAGCTCGCGTGCGCGCCGCAGGAGCCATTCTCCTGGGCAAGACCAACACGCCGGAGTTCACTCTGGGCGGTGGTGCACGGGGTACCTACAACCTGATCTATGGGCAAACCTTCAACCCGTACAACCTGGCGTACTCGCCGGCCGGGTCGTCGGGCGGTGCTGGCGCGATCGTTGCTGCCGGCGGCGCATTCTTCGACATCGGCTCGGACTACGGCGGCTCGATTCGCGGTCCGGCTTACAACAACGGCATTGCAGGGATCAAGCCTACCTATGGTCGCGTACCTCGGACGGGCCACATCGTCGGTTACGGTGGGCCTTTCGACAATTTTCAGGAAACCGGCCCGATGGCGCGCCGGGTCGAGGATCTGGTGCTGCTGCTGCCATTGTTGTCAGGTCCGGACAATTGGGATGCAGCGATGGCACCGGTGACGCTCGGCGATCCGGCGACAGTCGAGCTGAAGAAGTTGCGCGTCGCGTATTACACGACGAATGGTGAAACCGATCCGACACCTGAGATTCAGGCGCTGGTAAAGCAATGCGCCGGCTATTTCCGTGACCTCGGTTGCAAGGTGACCGAAGACAAGCCGCCGAAAATGAAAGAGCTGAGCGACGCGCGGCAGAAATTCAGTGGCGCCAGCGATGGCGATCACATGCGGCGCCTGCTGGCGAAGCACGGCACGACCCAGGCTTCGCCCGGCTTGCGGACCTCGGGAGAGCTGCTGCCAAGCGCCGAGTTCACGAAGTGGGTCGAAGTAATGGACTCGATCAAGAGCGAGCAACTCGCATGGTTCGAGAAATACGATCTCATTGTGTGTCCTGCCAACGCGAAGGCGCCGCAGCGCGTGCCGCCGGAATTCGTGCGCCCGCCGGGAGCAGGGGGCGGCAGCTACACCAGTCAGTACAACACGACGGGGTGGCCTGCGGGTGTGGTCCGTGCCGGCACATCGAAGGAAGAAGTGGGTCTGCCGCTGGGCATTCAATTGGTCGGCCAGCCGTGGCGCGACGACGTCGTGCTCGCCGCGATGGCACATGTCGAAAAGCAGACCGGTGGCTGGCAGATGCCGCCGATCTGACGTGCGTCATCGCACGCGCCATTCCGTTGGTCACGCAGCGAAACAGAGGAATTCCCAATTCGGAGCCGACACTGAGGACTCTGTCAGCTTGATCGCTTGTTCTGCGAGCGTTGAGCCCAACGCGCGTCGCGTGACTGGATTTCCCATCCCGAATCCCAAGTCCCTTCCCTCTGCAGGAGGGTGGGGGACGCTTCCTGAGTCGCGTCCTAAGTCAAGGAATCCATTCCTTCTGAAGACGGCCTATGAACCACGCTCGCATGTCAGTAACCCGGATCGCATGGATCATCGTTGGCGTCGCACTCGTCGTGAACTTTGCATGGGCGGATGTCAATCTGCCGAATGTGGCGCTGTTCACGACCGGCGGCACCATTCAGAGCAAGGGAGCGCACCGCCAGAAGCTGATGGAATACAGCGATGGCAAGGTCAAGCCGCAGGAATTGCTCGACGATTTGCCTGAGCTGAAGACGGTCGCGAATCTCAGCGTGACCGAGATCAGCAACATCGGCAGCGGCGGGATGAACACGAAGCTGCTGCT
>JAIBJL010000594.1 GCA_020029545.1 Gammaproteobacteria bacterium | reverse complement strand
GGGCGCCACCCACGGCGCGCTCCCAGGCGATTTCATGCTCACGCGGCAACCCCATGTATTCATTGCGTATGTGCCAGAGCATTACGCTTTCGCCGACGGCGGCGAGTCGACCGATTCTCCGGATCTGCGCGGTCTCAAGTTGTGAGCACACAAAACGCAGCCCGTCAGGCTTTGCCAGGCACTTCTGACGCCACGCAGTTGCTGGCCGCAGACGAACCCGCGGCGTTTACGATCGAACGCGCGGCAGGCACGGCGGATTTTGTACTCGTGTGCGATCACGCCAGTCGCGAGCTTCCGCGATCGCTGGGCACGCTGGGCTTGTCGCACGCCGAACTCCACAGTCACATTGCATGGGATCTGGGTGCTGCTGGCGTGGCCCGCCTGCTGTCGGAGCGCCTCGACGCCACACTGATTCTGCAGAACTATTCGCGCCTGGTCATCGATTGCAATCGACCGCTGGACGCTGCGGACTCGGTCGCGATTCGCAGCGAATGGGTCGACATCACGGGCAACGAGAAGTTGAGCGAGGCGCAAGTCGCCGTGCGGCGCGACGCAATCTTCACGCCCTACCATGACGCCGTCCGCACGACGCTGGATACGCGTCAGCGTGCGAAGCGCCGCACGTTGTTGGTATCGATCCACAGCTTTACGCCGAAGTTCCTTAATGTGTCGCGATCGTGGAGCATTGGCGTCATGTACCGGCACGATGCGCGACTCGGCGGCGAATTGCTGACGCTGCTGAAGCGCGATAAGCGCATGGAAGTGGGCGACAACCAGCCTTACGGCATCGACGATGCGAGCGATTACACGCTTCCAGTGCATGGCGAGGCGCGCGGTATTGCTCATGTGGGCATCGAGATCCGTCAGGATCTGATCGGTGACGACGCCGGACAGAAGACCTGGGCGGGCCGGCTTGCCAGCCTGCTGAAGCAGGCGGCCGACGCGGTAACACAGTAGCAAGTTCTCCATCGCGCTGCGCACGACCCAGAGGCATGAAACGTACCTTTATCGAGTGCCACCCAGGCACATGGATGTGCCCGCCGCGTATGCGGCGAGAGCCGAGCAAAAATCACACTTTTTGCTCGGCTCCACGACCCTCGTGACAGGGAGTCCGATGGGTCGTTTCATACTGGACAACAAATATCGATTCGGGGGCAACTTTCAGGCGTACGGATGGCTTTCTGCGTGGCGCGGCATTCGCACCGTGCACATTGTCATTCTGATCGCAACGCGAGAACACCCCATGCAGATTCGAGCCGGCTACGAGCTGATCTACGAGTTCCCCCAACCAACGCCGATGATCCTGACGCTGAACATTCATTACAGCCGAGCGTCGGACCTCGTGCGGCCGGATCATCTGATCACCAGTCCTTCCGTACCGGTGACTTCGTACCGCGACGGGTTCGGCAACTGGTGCACGCGACTGGTCGCTCCGCAGGGCAAGTTACGACTGACCGCTGATGCGATCGTCAACGATTCAGGACTGTACGAACACACCGCGCCGAACGCCTGGCAGCTCGACGTGCAGAATCTGCCGCAGGAGACGCTGGTGTATCTGCTCGGTAGTCGTTACTGCGAAACCGACCGGCTCTCCGAATTCGCGTGGCAACAGTTCTCCGGCACGCCGCTGGGCTGGGCCCGGGTGCAGGCCATCTGCGATTTCGTCCATCGGCATCTGACGTTCGGCTACCAGTACGCCAGCGCGACCAAGACAGCATTACAGGCATTCAACGAACGCACCGGCGTTTGCCGGGACTATGCGCATCTCGCGGTTGCCTTTTGCCGCTGCATGAATATTCCGGCGCGTTACTGCACCGGCTATCTCGGTGACATCGGCTTGCCTCCGCCCTACGCACCCATGGATTTTGCCGGCTGGTTCGAAGCGTATCTGGGTGGCACCTGGTACACGTTCGATCCGCGTAACAATCAGCCACGGATCGGTCGCATTCTGATTGCACGCGGACGCGATGCCGCTGACGTGGCGATCAGCACGGCATTCGGCGCCAACACGCTCGAAAGCTTTCGGGTGTGGACCGACCAGGTGAACTGAAGCCACCGGCGAACCGGCCTCGATCCGCGAACGGTCTGGCTGAGGCGATCGGGTTCCCCGTCTCTTATGTATGGGAGTCGGACTGAAGTCCGACCTACAGTAGGTCGGGGTTTCAACCCGACGCCGCTGAAGCGCTTACACCTTCAGCCCGATCGACCGCATCAGCTCGACGCCATTGCTGCGGGTCACGACGCCCGGCCGTAGCTTGAAGTCGAAGTGCAGGCGACCCTTCTCAAGTTCGTCCTGAAAGTGGACATTGAGCAGGCGTTCGTTGTTGTCGCCGCCCAGGTCTGTCAGGGCAAGATCGTGCGTACTGATCAGGCCGATGCTGCCGCCGTCCAGCAACGCTCGCACCACGCCTTGCGCACCGATGCGGCGGTCCGTCGAGTTCGTTCCCTGCAGCAACTCATCCAGCAGGAACAGTAGCGCGGGTACGCCGGCGTGGGCATTCGCGCTCATCGCCTCATTGAGCTGCCGCAGTCGCTGGATCTCGGCATAGAAGCGCGAACTGCCCTCGTGCAATGAATCGTTGATACGAATGCTGGCACCGACCTGCAACGCGGTTA
>JAIBJL010000261.1 GCA_020029545.1 Gammaproteobacteria bacterium | reverse complement strand
CTCGGCCGGCAAATACAGGACATCATCGATCAGATGCAGCCTCCTCCTCCGCCTCCTCCCGATCCGA
This sequence comes from Gammaproteobacteria bacterium, assembly GCA_020029545.1. Lineage (GTDB taxonomy): Bacteria > Pseudomonadota > Gammaproteobacteria > Steroidobacterales > Steroidobacteraceae > Steroidobacter. Next base: position 6,968 of record JAIBJL010000261.1, on the reverse strand, counting down.
AAATGGTGCAGGCGCAGGCCGACGTACAGGCGCAGCAGGCCCAGATGCAGCATGACCAGCAGATGGCTCAGGCGGACATGCAGATCAAGCAGCAAGAGGCGCAGATCGAGCTGGCAAAGCTGCAGGCGGAGATGCAGATCAAGCAGATCGACCTGCAGATCAAGCAGATCGACCTGCAGTTAAAGGCAGCCGATGCAATGGCCACGCCAGAACCTGTGGTGTCTTACTATGCCGAATGACATCCGTCGGGTTGCCGGCGTACCGACAGCGGCGAACTTCGCGAACAACGACGGCACGCCCATAGTGATCGATACCACTACCGGCCTTGGATACACGCTCAAGGCTGGTGACATCGTGACTCCAATCGGCTCTGGCAGCGGTGGCGGCGGTGGCCTATCGGACGGCGACAAGGGCGACATCGTCGTGTCTGGCGGCGGAACTGTGCTGTCGATTGACTCTGCATACAACACGGCGACGATTGCTTCGCACACTGGTCAAGCCGATCCGCACACTCAGTACCTGCAGAAGACCTCGCTCGACTCTGGCGTTGCCACGATCACGGTTCCCGCGCCGGGCCGGTTAGAGTGGTCTGAGACTGCTGCTGTTGCGGGCGTTTCCGCAGGCCAGAAAGTTCTGGTAAGCCTGGGCGCGCACCTAGATTCTGACGAAAACTCCGCAGAACTGCTAGACGTTGCAGGGCTTGAGGCTGTCGCCGGCACTGACTCGATCACCTTTACCGCGTCATTCGACTCGATGACATCTGGCGCGATCAATCTGCACTACATGGCTCTCTGACATGGCAAAGCTATCAAAGGATCTTTCTGCCGGCGTTCTGCACCCGAGGGAAAATCTCTCCGCGGTCGGTACGCTAGGCGCGCTGAATGCAGAGATCATCCTGTCGTGCGATGGATGCGCGACGGTGGCAATCGATCTGCGCGGCACTTTCAACATGTCGGTTGAAGTGTCCGGCACGGTCGACGGCACGAACTGGGTTCTGATCCCGATCCGACCTCAGCTTGGTGGAATCTACGTCATTGCCGCTGTTGGATCGACTGCAGGCGTATGGATGGCATCGTGCGTCGGGTTTTCGAAGGTCAAGGCAAAGTGCACGGCCTACACTTCAGGCAGCGCGACAACGACCATTGTAGGATCGTCTGGATTCTTCGATGACTTCGCGAAGAACGGCGGAGTCACCCCAACTGTTGTCACGGCTGTCGGGGCTTCCGGCGCTGCTGTAACGGCCACTCTTGCTGCGCCTGGCGTCGGGCTTCGGCACTACATCACCTATTTGGCGATTAACAGGTTTGCAGCGGCAGTGCTCACCGCTGCTGCTGCGCCTGTAACCGTAACGAGTACGAACCTGCCGGGCTCTCTAGCATTCACGTTCGCGGCTGACGCGGCGTTGCTAGGAACGCTCGACAGGTGGCGCGAAGACCTAGCATTCCCACTCATGGCGGTCGCGCAGAACACAGCAACTACCATCGTAGCGCCTGTTACCACTGGTGTAATATGGCGAATAACTGTTGGTTACTACGTTGCGCCCTGAACATGCCGATCTATAGAACCCGATGCGATGCGTGCGGACATGAGGCGGACATATTCCGCAGCGTTGCCGAGTATGACAACCTTCCGGAACACTGCGGCGTGAAGATGCGCCGCGTGATCTGCGCGCCTATCGTCATTCCGGACACGCCGGCCTATGAATCGCCGATCACCGGCAAGCTGATAGAGGGGCGCGCCGCGCGCCGCGATGACCTCGCACGGCACGGTTGCCGGCCGTGGGAAGGCATGGAAGCAGAGATGAAAGAGGCGGCTAAGGCTCGCGCCGAAGCGGACAAAAAACTTGAGCAGTACATCGATGTCGCGGTCGAGAAGGTCGCGCCTCACTTCGGATTAGGAGCGTAAGACCATGGCGACACAAGGCGAAATCGGATCGGCAACCCCTGGCGTACTGAACGCGCAGGCCATCGGCAACAATATCGCGTGGGGTGGCGGCGGCGAACAGGTGATGGAACCGGGATTCTACGGCGCGCCGGCAGATTCCGTGCTCACCAAGTACGGCGTACGGGCCTTCGACACGTGCCAGAACGGCCTGACGATCGGTGTGACAACGCTGGCGCATGTGCTGGCGAACGAGCGGCCGCGGTTCCAGGGATACACGCGCAAATGCACGATATCAAGCGCGGCGGCGGAAATCCGGTACACCTCGATCTCGGCGCTGGCCGATCCGGTCGAAAAGGCGTTTTCGTTCGACATGTACATCGAGGGCATGATAACTGAATTCTCTGCCGCGAACCCGTATATCGTGGTGCAGATTTGTAACGCGACCTCGCTGAACGCTAACTTCTCGCGCTGGACGTTCTCCGCGCAGTACCTGCGCCAGGGTTGGAACACAATCAAGTTCCGGCAGGCGGACACGGTCTCTGCAGTTGCAGGAGTCGGCAACTTGCCGACCGGCGTGGACCATCAGGCAGATGCCGGAACCGGATTCGATTGGTCTTCTGCTATGCAGTTCATGTCTGTTGCATTTAACAACATGAACGGGATGATCGTCCATATCGATGAGATTCGACGCCCTGCGAAGGCTCAAGCCGTTCTGACCATCGGGTTCGACGCCTCTGGTTCTGGCGCTGCGGACGACATCTTCACGCGCAAGGTTGCGCCGCTTTTCCAGAAAACCGGAATCCGCAGCTACTGCACCATGACGAACATCTATGAGATGCTGTTCTCTGGCGGACAGGCGTGGAAGCGGCTCGCGACGCTTTACAACACGTGGAAGTGGGACGTCATCAATCACACGTGGAATCACGGTGCGTCGGAAGTCGGCCGTATCATGACGCTGACATCACTGTCTCGCACTTCAAACGTCTGTACGGCGACGGTTGCCGGCGGTCACAGCATGACAGTCAACAAGGTTCTCAAGGGCGCAATCCAAGGTGCAACTCCGTCAGACATGAACGTCATCACTGACATGACGATCACATCATCGACGCAGTTCACGTTCACGGCTACTGGCGCGGATGGCGCTGGCAGCGGCACGATCAAGTTCTACACGCTTCTCGGGGAGGTATTCACAACGAATACCGCGGAAAACCTGCGTCTTCTATCGCACGAGGTAAAGGATATAAACAACGTCTTGCGTGCGTGCGGGTTCTCGAATGGCGCGCCGTTCATGGCGTACCCGAACAACAGCGTCCCTGAACTTTCCTTGATGCAAGCGGTTGCGCTTGACGCCGGTATCGTGTTCGCCCGAGCCTACCGTGGCGGATATGCGTTCGTCAATGAATTTGGCATCGACAACCCGCTGAATATGGGGTCGGTCATCATGGACTCGGGCGCGGCGACATACACGCTTTCGTACCTCAAGCAAAAGGTACAGGGCGCGATCGATCGCGGAGACCATCTGCATATCTTCGGGCACTTTCTTGTCGATGACGAGGACGCGGCGAACAAGGCCTATTTCCCGGTCGATCCCGAGTATCCGCCCGGCCAGGGCGGCAATCCTGCTCCGCCTGCCGGCGTATCGCTCACCGGATTCGGGGGCTGGTGGTATTACTCGCAGCTTCGCCGTCTGGTTGAGGAAACCATCGCGCCGGCAGTGGCGAACGGAACTCTTTTGGTCAAGAGCCCAAGAGAGTATGTTAGGTACATGGGTCACAAGGAATGGTCATGAAATATAAAATCAACGAATCCGCCGAAATCAACGTCATCCATCCGATTCTGGTCGAGGGCATCTGGTTGCCTCCTGGCAAGCACACGGTATGGGCATCGTATGCGATCGAGCACAAGGATACGGGCCTCTACGAAATTCTCAGCATCGACGGGCAGCCGTACATCGCCACGCCGTGCTGCGCGAATCACTGACATAGGAGCAATGCCGAATGGCTGACGAATGGATGGATGCGATTGACAACGCCGAACTAAACAGGGGAGAGGGCGAGCAGGAAACTGTCGCTGACGAACCTGAATCCGTATTGGCGGAACCCGAACAGAAGCAGGCGGATGAAGCCCAGCGGCGTTCGAGGGACGACAAGGGTCGGTTCGCGCCGAAGTCAGAGACATCCAGCCAGCAGGCAGCCGAAGAGGTAGAAGCCGACAATCCGCCGGCGCAGGAAGCCGCTGCCGGATGGAAGCCGGCAAGCTGGAAGGCAGAAGAATTGCAGGCGTGGAAGGACATTCCCGCGCCGGCACGGGCCGCCATCGAGCGGCGCGAAAAGGAAATCCAGAACGGATTTGCACAGATCGCAGAACGCACGCGCGTGGCCTCAGCTTTCGAGCAGGCCGTACAGCCGTTTGTCCCGATCTTGCAGCAGACTGGCGTGCACCCAATTGCAGCCATGCAGGAAGCATTGCAGTTCGTATCAACCCTGAATGCTGGAAGTCCCGAGCAGCGGGCGCAAGCAATTGCGAAGCTCGCTCAGCGGTATGGAGTCCAGATCGGGGGAGCAGCAGAAGCACAGCAGCAACAGCAGCCGGGCGACCCGTTTGTACAGGCCACGCAGGCGGAGTTGATGAACGTGCGCAACCAGTTGCAGGCGATCCAGTATGAACGCCAGCAGCAGGCACAGTGGGCAGCGCAGCAAGAGCAACGGAATTTGATGTCGACCATCGAGCAGTTCGCAGCGGACAAACCGGATTTTGCAGCGCTCCGGCCATTGGTCGCAGAGAAATTGCGCAGCGGTGGCGCCAACTCGCTCGACGAGGCTTACAAGGCCGCGAAGGCGGAACTGCAGGGGATTTTTACCCCTCAGCAGGCCGCAGAGCATGCCGCGAAAGTCGCGCAGGCGAGGAAGGCATCGGCACCGAACGTCAAGGCTCGCGGCGCTCCCGCAGCAACTTCACTGAAACCTAAGACGTGGCAGGAGGGGTTCGAGCAGAACGCCGACAGACTCCTGGCGCGCCTAAACGACTAGGAGCATCAACATGGCATCTCCCGGCCAAAGTACTCTCTTCACTACGTTCTCGGAACTGGTCACCACGACCTACCGGGACCACAAGAAGACCATCGCGAACAGCATCGAAAACCACAACGCTCTGTTTCGCTACATCAACGGCAAAGGCAGAAAGCGCCATGTCGACGGCGGGCTGAGCATCGTCACACCGATCGACTACGGCACCAACGGCACCGTCAAGCGGTATTCCGGATACGACACACTCGATGTTTCCGCAGTCGATGTCATCAGCGCGGCGGAATATCCGTGGCGTCAGATGGCGGGCTCGGTCACCGCCTCGGGATACGAACTGCGCGTCAACAGCGGCACGAACGCAATCCGCAATCTTGCAAAGGCGAAACTGACAAACCTCATCCGCAGCATGTCAAACCAGTTGGCATCGGACGTCTACTCTGACGGATCGCTTGCCAACCAGATCGGCGGCCTGCAACTGCTTGTGTCAGACCTCGGCACCGGATCGCCCGGTGGCATCAACGCAACGACTTTCCCGTTCTGGAAGAACATCGTCCAGTCTGCGGCCGCACCGTTGCAAGGCGGCGGCGCGATCACTGTCGGCCCGACGACCATCGAATCGCTGATGGCTCCGACCTACTACAACGTGACTCGCGGCACCGATCAGCCTGACCTGATTGTAATGGACATGAACTACTTCAACTTCTTCGAGCAATCGCAGGTTTCGTTGAAGCGGTACGCGCCCACTGACGCCAATACCAAGGGAACGGCAGGTTTCGTCACGCTCAACTACAAGAACGCCGATGTCATCTTTGACGGAAGCGGTATCATTCCTGCAAACCATGCGTACTTCCTGAATACCGACTACCTCGAATTCGTGGTGCATTCTGACTGCGACTTCGACGAATCGGAATCTCGTGCGCCTGTCAATCAGGATGCGACCGTCATGTTCGTGCTGTGGATGGGCAACATGGCCTCATCTGCCCGCCGTTTCCAAGCCGTCATGAAAGCCTAAGGAGCGAATACCATGGCATATCAATCAGCAGACAATATCCTGGGCGTCGCGCCGGCGCTTACGGATGTCGATACGGTGCAAAAGTGGCCGACCGGAATGAGGATAAAAGGACTCGATCCTGCGTTGGGTTACGGCGAATTCGTCTATGCTAAGGGCGTGGCGTCCAACATCGTCGGTGCGTTCGCTCGCATCGATGAGGCCGGCGCTGCAACCCTGACGGCGGCTGGCACGCGCGGGCAGATTGGCGTTTCGCTCAACGCGAATACCTCGACAACCTCGTTTTCGTGGTATCAGGTCTACGGCTTGGCAGTCGCCAAGACTCTGACTGTTGCGGCTGACGCCCCGCTGTTCTCGACGGCAACGCCGGGATCGGCAGACGACGCCGTATCGGCTACCAACAAGATCGACGGGGCGTTCACGCAAACCGCCGATGGCGCTGGCGCTACCACGGTCAACGGCGTTCTGGTTTCGCAGTCTGGAACCATCAGCCAGGCGTCCTACACCGTTCCGGCTGGCTTCGCACTTGTCAATCTCGTGTACCCGGCAATGAACGGCAACGGCTAACCAACCATGGCCGGGGGGAAACCTCCGGCCAGCTACCCACTAGGAGAAGTTTGATGCAGATGGAAGAAATCAGGCCGCCGAGCGTGACATTCGACTATATCGATGTCGAAGATCGAGAGGCAACCATGAAGAACGGATACCACACGACGCGCAGCGTGCCGGTAGCGAAAATCATCGCATCAGGCACACGGGACGAGAATATCAGGGTTGCGTCGGAATGGTTCGCTCAGATGGATAACGCCATCGCACAGGATGCGCCGAACGCCTACCCGCCTGCATGGATCGAGCACTTCAAGAAGTCGTTCCAGAAGTGGAAGAATGACGAAGAGATGCCAGAATACGGCATCGCCATCAAAACATGGCCAGTGCTCAGCCACGATGAACGCAAGCTTTGCCTGTCTGCGAACGTCAGAACGGTGGAAGACCTGGCGTCCGCAAACGAATCCGTGCTTGCCATGCTTGGAATTGGTGGGCGCGCTCTCAAG
>JAIBJL010000593.1 GCA_020029545.1 Gammaproteobacteria bacterium | reverse complement strand
TTCCACGAAACCGGGAGACTGGGTTCTCGACTCCTTCGCCGGCTCCGGCACAACTGGCGCGGTCGCCCACAAGATGGGCCGCCGCTGGATCATGGTCGAGCTCGGCGAGCACTGCCGTACCCACATCATTCCGCGACTGAAGAAGGTCATCGACGGCGAGGACAAGGGCGGTATTACCGAAGCTGTAGGCTGGCAGGGCGGCGGCGGTTTCCGCTACTACCGGCTGGCGCCCTCGCTGCTGGAGAAGGACAAGTGGGGCAACTGGGTCATCAACCACGACTACAACGCCGGCATGCTGGCGGAGGCGCTGTGCAAGCTGGAGGGCTTCACCTATGCGCCTTCCGACACGGTGTATTGGCAGCACGGCCATTCCACGGAGCGGGATTTCGTTTATGTGACCACCGCCAGCCTGACTCATGAGCAGTTGCAGCAGCTTGCCGACGAGGTGGGGCCGGATCGGTCGTTGCTGGTGCTGTGCACCGCTTTTAGAGCCAAGGCCGATGCCTACCCCAATCTGACGGTGAAGAAGATTCCCAAGCAGGTTCTGTCGCGCTGCGAGTGGGGGCACGACGACTATTCCTTGCAGGTGGAGAACCTGCCAGCAATGGAAAAAGCGGAGCCGCCGAAACCAGGCCAGCAGGGCCTGTTCGATGGCGAGGGGCGATAAGTGACGCGTTCGCCCGGTTCCATCGACGTAAGCATTTCCGACGCAGCGCGTCGGAATTCACTTGAGTTGACCAAACGCCATCGGATTCGACACGCACGGTGTGTTGAATCGCTGAAATGGGCGAGTGGGAGCTATGTATGAGCGGCGAATTCCTTCTCTACCAGGCGCCCGACGGCAAGGCCCGCATTCAATTACGGGTGTCGGATGGCACGGTGTGGCTGACGCACAAGCAGCTTGCGGACTTGTACCAGGTGAGCGTTCCCGCCATTGCCCAGCACATTCGCAACATCTTTTCCGAGCGGGAGTTGGCACCGGAGGCAACTGTAAAGGATTACTTAATAGTTGCCCCGGAAGGCGCACGAAATGTGGAACGGCGGATTTCACACTATCGTCTGGAGATGGTACTGGCGGTCGGCTACCGCGTTCGCTCGGAGCGTGGCTCGCAGTTCCGCCGCTGGGCCACAGCGACGCTCAAGGATTACTTGGTCAAGGGTTTCGTGCTCGACGACGAGCGCTTCAAGTCGGGCCGCGACGACGCCTATTTCGAAGAGCTGCTGGCGCGCATCCGCGACATCCGCTCTTCCGAGAAAGTGTTCTGGAAGAAGGTGCTCGACATCTACGCCACCAGCGTGGATTACGATTCATCGGCGGCGGCTTCGCAACAGTTCTTCGCCACCGTGCAGAACAAGATGCACTGGGCTGCCCACGGGCACACGGCGGCGGAGTTGATCGCGCTGCGCGTGGATGCCGGCGCGCCGAACATGGGCCTGACGAGTTGGGCAGAGGCATCGAAGGGCGGAGGCGTCCGCAAGGCGGACGTGGGCATCGCGAAGAATTACCTGAACGAGACGGAGCTGGACACGCTCAACCGCATCGTCAACGCCTACATCGAGATCGCCGAATTGCAGGCGCAGTCGCGCAAGCTCATGACCATGCGCGACTGGATCGCCCGGCTCGACGACTTCCTGCGTATGACGGAACGCGAAGTGCTCACGCATGCCGGCAAGGTGGCGGCCGATGTCGCGCAGGCCAGAGCGGAGGCGGAATACGCGGTGTATCGCCAGCGCCAATTGGCTGCGCCTAGCCGGGTGGAGCAGGACTTCGAGGCTGCAGTGGCGAAGCCGGTCAAGGTCGCTGATAAGGGCCGCAGGCTGACCAAGGCTGCTCCAAAGACCAGGAAACCCAGGGGGCAGTCATGAATCGCCACGTCAACGCCATTGCCGGCCGCCTGAGCCTGCGTCATCCGCAGCGCCGCTCGCTGGAGATTCTCGACCGCATTACGGAGATTGCTCCACCCGCCAAATGCGCCGATGTTGTAGCCATGCTGGAAGCCATCCGCAGTGAATTCCCGTCGGTGACCGACTTCGAGCGCGAGTTTCCCTCGCTGTGTTTTGCGCTGGCTACGGGCGTGGGCAAGACGCGGCTGATGGGCGCTTTCATCAGCTATCTGCACCTGGCGCACGACATCGACAACTTTTTCGTGCTGGCGCCGAACCTGACCATCTACAACAAGCTCGTTGCCGACTTCAGCGATCGGAATCACCCCAAGTACGTGTTCCGCGGCATCGCCGAATTCGCGGTCGACGCGCCTTCCATCATCACCGGCGACAATTACGATCAGCGTGACCCGCGCAGCGGCACGCTGTTCGGCGGTGTGCGGATCAACATCTTCAACATCTCCAAGATCAACTCCGAAGTTCGCGGCGGCAAGTCGCCGCGCATCAAGCGGCTTTCGGAATACATCGGCGAGAGCTACTTCGATTACCTGGCCGGGCTGCCGGACCTGGTGATGCTGATGGACGAGTCGCATCGCTACCGCGCCAGCGCCGGGATACGCGCGATCAACGAGCTGAAACCGATCCTGGGCCTGGAACTGACCGCCACGCCGTTTGTGGAGACGGCGCGCGGCGCGGTGGCGTTCAAGAACGTGATCGTCGACTATCCCCTGGGGCGC
>JAIBJL010000260.1 GCA_020029545.1 Gammaproteobacteria bacterium | reverse complement strand
CATCGACTCCCGCCGCTTCCGGTAGCCACCATGAATCCAGCGAGTGCGAATCCCTATATCCCTTCGCGCTCAACCGAGGAGTGGCAGGCGCTGGATGCCGCTCATTATCTGCATCCGTTTACCGATCATGCCGCGCTCGGGAAGAAAGGCACGCGACTGATTACTCGCGCTGAGGGCGTCTATCTCTACGAGTCCAGCGGGCGTCAGATTCTGGATGGCATGTCGGGCCTGTGGTGCGTCAATCTCGGCTACGGCCGGCGCGAACTGGCCGATGCCGCTTATCGACAGTTGCTCGAACTGCCTTACTACAACAGCTTTTTCCAGGTCGCTCATCCGCCGGCGATCGAACTGTCGAAGCTGCTGGTCGAAGTCACGCCATCGCAGTTCAATCATGTGTTCTTCACGGGTTCGGGGTCCGAGGCGAACGACACGGTGGTGCGCACGGTGCGTCGTTATTGGGACCTTCAAGGGCAGCCGCGGCGCACGACGATCATCAGCCGCCACAACGCGTATCACGGCAGCACGATCGCGGGCGCGAGTCTTGGGGGCATGGCGCCGATGCACGCACAGGGCGGTCTGCCGATTCCCGGTATCGTCCACATCCGCCAGCCGTACTGGTATGCAGAGGGAGGCGAGTTGACGCCGGACGACTTTGGCTTGGTGGCCGCCCGGGCTCTCGAAGCCAAGATCCTCGAACTCGGCCCGGACAATGTCGCGGCTTTCATCGGTGAGCCGATACAGGGCGCCGGCGGCGTCATCATTCCGCCGCGCACCTACTGGCCTGAGATCCAGCGCATCGTCGACAAGTACGGCATCCTGCTGGTGGCCGACGAAGTCATTTGCGGCTTCGGGCGCACCGGCGAGTGGTTCGGATCGCAGCACTTCGGCATCCGGCCCGATCTGATGTCCATCGCCAAGGGCATGTCGTCGGGCTACCAGCCGATCGGCGGTGTGATGGTCGGGGATCGCATTGCCGATGTGCTCACCACCAGCGGGGGCGAGTTTGCGCACGGCTTTACGTACTCGGGCCATCCAGTGGCATGCGCGGTTGCCTGCGCCACCATCAACATTCTGCGCAACGAGCAGATCGTCGAGCGCGTGAGGGAAGATGTAGGTCCGTATTTTCGGCAACGCTGGCGGGAGCTGGGTGATCATCCACTGGTTGGCGAAGCGCGCAGCGTTGGCCTGCTGGCAGCGTTGGAGCTGGTCGCCGACGAGGCGAAGAGACAGTTCTTTTCCGTTCCTGGCACCGTTGGCACCATTTGCCGCGATTTGTGTATCGAAAACGGTCTTGTCATGCGAGCCGTGCGCGACACCATGATTGCTGCTCCCCCTCTGGTGATTACGCGAACCCAGATTGATGAGTTCATCGAGAAGGCGCGCAGCGCGCTCGATCAGACGCTGGAGCAAACACGACGACTTGGTCTGCGCTGAGGCGTAGCGGTTTGAAGTGTCCGCCGTGGTGCGTTAGTCTGCGTTCGGCCCTCCAAAGAGCTTTCCCTCAGGCTTTCTCCCCCCCGGCTTATCGTTGAGGTCCCACACGGTGGCGAATATTTTGCGTGCACTCCTTGTCGTGCTCGCGTCTGCTTTCGGTCTGAATGCGTGCGACCGTAACAAGGATGTGACACCCGCGCCACCTGTGGTGGGCGTCGAGGCCAAGCACGCTGCGCTGCACATCGCGGCAACGCCCGGACAAATTGCGCCGCAAGTAGTCACGGAATTCTCGAAGCGCGGAAACATACCCGCGGAGCTTCACTTGTTCGATTCGGCCGCCCAACTGGAGGCGCGAGTGTTGGCCGGCGAATCAGGCCTCGACGTGGTCGTACTGCAGGGGGCGTTCATTGAGAAGCAAACAAATGCCGGCGTGTTTCTTGCGCTACAGAAGGACCAGCTGCCAGGTCTGCGACGCCTCGACGCCAGATTGCTGCAGTATGCGGCGGAATACGATCCAGAAAATCGGCAAAGCGTGCCGTATCGGGCGTGGTCAGTACGACTGGGCTACAGCGAGCCACGCATCCGCGCGCTGCTGCCGGAGGCACCGGTGGACAGTTGGAGTATTCTTTTGAATCCGGAATTTGCGGCAGCACTGCAAAGCTGTGGCGTGGGTATGCTGGATTCTCCGACGGTTGTGTTCAAGACGATGCTTGTCTCGATGGGTCGCGATCCACGTAAGCCCAGTCGCCAGGATCTTGATGCGGTCAGTGCGAAACTGCTGGCCCTGCGTCCATTCATTCGAACCATCGGCAGCTCAGCGGAAATCGCTCAGGGCTTGGGGCGCGGAGAACTCTGCGTGGCCATGACTTTGGGCTCCGAGATTCATGCGCGCACCGACACCACGCAGACGCTGAACTACGTCGTTCCGAGGGAGGGAACTGTCCTGGCTTTTGACATGCTGACCATTCCCGCCGATGCGAAGCACCCGCGGAACGCACATGCACTTGTCGACTTTCTTGTGGATCGAAGTGGCGCCGACGCCGATTCAAGCCTGATGAACCTGACCAACGCACTTGCGGAGGGGACGGACGCAGCCCCGCTGTTTCCCGCGACGTCATTCTCCGCCGACGTCGAGCGGGAGGTCATCGCCGCCTGGCGCGCTTTCGTCGCACGTCCCGCAGGTGCGGAACGATGATCGGCTCTACCCAATGATGTTGAGCTGCGCTACGCTTCAGCGCAGTTCCAAAACGATTGTTGGGATTGTGAGCATCTTGCCATCCTGATCCGGGAGTCTGCGAAACATGAGCCAGAAATTGGGCACCATCCTTTGCGGTATGGCGGTCTTGTTGGGTGTCAGCGCTTGCGGGAAAAAGGAGGAGACACCCCCCGCAGTTAGCGCTCCTGCCCCAGGCGAAGAGAAGGTCCTCAATCTTTTCATCTGGAACGATTATCTGGCCGAAGACACGATTGCGAATTTCGAGAAGGAAACCGGCATTCGTGTGTCGGTGAGCAATTATGGAAGCAACGAGGAGCTGGATAGCAAGCTGGCCCCAGGCAGCTCCGGATACGACATCGTCGTGCCGTCTGCATCCTCTTATGAGAGACAGATCAAGTCGGGCTATTACCAGAAGCTCGACAAGTCGAAGTTGCCGAACTTGAAGAACATGGATCCGGACATCCAGCAGCGCCTTGCCTTGCAGGACCCGGGTAACGACTACGCCGTGCTGCACATGTGGGGCACTACTGGTGTGGGTTACAACGTCGAGAAGGTCAAGGTGATGCCGAATGCACCGCTCGATAGCTGGCGTTTGGTGTTCGATCCGGCGATCGCCAAGAACTTCCAGAAGTGCGGTATAGCGGTGCTAGATTCGGCGACCGAAATGTTCAGCATGGTGTTGTCATATCTTGGCAAGAACCCGAACAGCCAGGATGCCAAAGACTTGGAGGCAGCCGGCGAGGCCATGATGAAATTCCGGCCGTACCTGCGATACATCGATACTCAACGGATGATCGCCGATCTGGCCAACGGCAATATTTGCTTGGCGGTGGGCTACAACGGCGACATCCTTCAGGCCCGTGACCGTGCCGGCGAGAACAAGACCGGACAGGAAATCGTCTATTCCATTCCCAAGGAAGGATCGATCATCTGGTTCGACAGTTATCTCATTCCCAAAGATGCGCCGCACCCCGGCAACGCCCACACATTCATTAATTACATGTTGAAGCCTGAAGTCATCGGGGCGGTCTCCAATTTTACCAACTATGCCAACGGCAATGCTCAGGCGCTTCAGTTCGTAGATGAGAAGGTGCGCAACGATGCGGGCGTATATCCGCCGCCGGAAGTGCGCGCTTCCCTCGCTCCGGATCTCACAGACTCGGAGGAGACGACGCGTCTCATGACAAGGATGTGGACTCGCTTCATGACGGGCAAGTAAGTCCGCGTGCCCGATCGAGTCGAGCAAAAGGCACCGTGGCGTGATCCGCACGCGGTGCCTTATATTCGTATCGAAGGCGTTTCCAAGCAGTTCGGCGATTTCATCGCCGTGAATAACGTTTCGCTCGACGTCTACCAAGGTGAGATCTTCTGCTTGCTCGGCGGCTCTGGCTGCGGCAAGACGACGCTGCTGCGCATGCTGGCGGGATTCGAAGTGCCCAGTGCAGGGCGAATTTCCATCGACGGGGCCGACATGGCAGCCGTACCCCCGTACGAGCGGCCCGTCAACATGATGTTCCAGTCGTACGCATTGTTTCCACACATGTCCGTGGAGCAGAACATCGCATTCGGTCTCAAGCAGGAAGGCCTGCCGCGGGGTGAGATCGAGAGCCGCGTCGCCGAAATGCTCGCAATCGTCAAGCTCGGCGAATTCGCCAAACGCAAGCCGCACCAACTATCGGGGGGGCAGCGTCAACGCGTTGCGCTCGCGAGGTCCTTGGTTAAGCGGCCGAAACTGTTGTTGCTCGATGAGCCGCTAGGCGCGCTTGATAAGAAACTGCGTGAGCACACTCAGTTTGAACTAGTGAATATTCAGGAACGACTAGGTGTCACTTTCATCGTCGTTACCCACGACCAAGAGGAGGCGATGACATTGGCTTCGCGCATCGGCGTGATGAATCAAGGGCGTATCGTGCAGCATCGAGAGTGCCGAGCTTGGCGCACCAATCTATGTCGGTCATGGCGTAAGCGCGGCGCCCGAGGCAACGGTATGGACCGCCATACGTCCAGAGAAGCTGCAGATCACGCGGCAGCAACCTTCGTCCGATTGCAATCGTGCCAGCGGCACGATCAAGGAAATCGCTTACATGGGCGACATGTCGATCTATCTCGTGCAGCTCGAGTCCGGCAAGACAGTCCGTATCACACAGCCGAATACGCTGCGACATGCAGAGGATCGCCTGACGTGGGATGAGGTCGTGTGGATCAGTTGGCACGAGTCCAGCGGTGTGGTGGTTACCGCATAGCTACCTCCATGGCCAATCCCAGTGACACGTCAGTCGGCGAACGCCTCATTCTGGGCATCCATCATCTACTTGCGGTCGTCCTTAGTTCCTCAGCTTTCCGTCGGTCGAGCCGTGCGCTAAGACGCATTGGACTCACCGGGCGAACATTGGTCATCGCCGTTCCATGGATCTGGCTCCTGCTGTTTTTTCTGATCCCCTTCATCATCGTCCTGAAAATCAGCTTCGCCGAGACGCGGTGGCTAGGCACGCCGCCCTATGCACCCCTCTTTGAATGGGTGAATGCTCAATATCTGCAGATCCGTTTCAATTTCGGCAACTATCTTTTCCTGCTGCGTGACTCGCTGTACCTGAATGCGTTTCTCAGCTCGCTCAAGGTGGCATCGATTTCGACGCTGCTGTGCTTGCTGCTCGGCTATCCGATGGCTTACGCAATTGCGCGCGCCAGTCCCACGTGGCGCAACACGCTGTTACTGCTGATCATCCTGCCTTTCTGGACCTCGTTCCTGCTGCGCGTCTATGCATGGATCGGTTTGCTCGGCAATAACGGGCCGATCAATCAATTGTTGATTGCGGTCCGTTCCGTGCTTTTCTTAGCATCACGTTGCCGTTATCGCTGCCAGGGGTGATCGCCGGGTCGATGCTCGTGTTCATCCCGGCGGTGGGAGAGTTCGTCATTCCGCGTCTGCTCGGAGGTACCGATTCGCTGATGATCGGACGCGTCTTGTGGGATGAATATTTCTCCAATCGTAACTGGCCCGTGGCTAGTGCCGTGGCCGTAGCGTTGCTGTTGATGCTCGTCATTCCGATCATGATCTTCCAGCGATTCCAGCTGCAAGAGACCAGCGGCGTGACGCCACGATGAGCAATAGCCGTTCGCTCTTTCTTTTGGCAGCGCTCGTGCTGGGCTTCGCCTTCCTGTACGTGCCCATCCTGTCGATGGTGATTTACTCGTTCAATGAATCCAAGCTCGTCACCGTGTGGGGCGGTTTCTCGTTCAAGTGGTATGGCGTGCTGTTGCAGAATCGTCAGATGCTGCAGGCGGCGTGGCTGAGTTTGCGCATCGCCACGGTGACAGCGACGGGCGCAGTCATCATTGGAACGATGGCCGGGCTGGTGCTCGCGCGCTTTGGGCGGTTCCGTGTGCGTATGTTATTTGCGGGCATGGTAACGGCCCCTTTGGTCATGCCTGAGGTGATTACAGGGCTCTCCTTGCTGCTGCTTTTCGTTGCACTGGCGCCGCTGCCGTTGGTGCCCGACACCCGCGGCTTCAGCACCATCACCATTTCGCACATCACCTTGACCCTCTCGTATGTCACCGTCGTGGTGCAGTCGCGCCTCTCCACCATGGATGATTCGTTGGAGGAAGCCGCAATGGACTTGGGTGCGCGTCCTGCGAAAGTGTTTACGAAGATCACGCTGCCCATCATCGCGCCTGCGATGGTGTCGGGATGGCTGCTTGCGTTCACGTTGTCGCTGGACGACCTGGTGATCGCGAGCTTCACCTCCGGCCCATCGACGAACACGTTGCCGATGATGATCTTCTCCACCGTACGGCGCGGCATCACGCCCGAGATCAACGCGCTCGCAACCATCATGGTTCTGATCGTCACCTTGTTCGTAATCGTGGCCGGTGTTCTGATGGTTCGCCAGGAAAGGCGGAGGCGGCTGGATATGAGGATGGCAGCCGCGGGACCGACCTGAGCCGCGCATGACGCTCCGCTCCAAGCTGCCGCACGTCGGTACCACGATCTTCACCGTGATGTCCCACCGTGCCAGGCAATTGGGCGCCATCAATCTTGCGCAGGGCTTTCCCGACTACGATGTACCCGCGAAGCTGAAGGACCGGGCTGCCTATCATGTGGCGGCTGGTCGCAATCAGTATGCGCCGATGACCGGTGTGGACGAGTTGCGTGAACAGATCGCGCTGAAGCTCGCGCTGACGTACGGGCGCATGCCCGATCCTGAAAGTGAAATCACCATCACGCTCGGCGCCACGGAGGCAATCTTTTCGGCGATTCTGGCACTGGTACACCCGGGGGACGAGGTGATTCTGTTCGACCCGTCCTATGATTCGTATGCACCTGCCGTGTTGCTCGCCGGTGGCAGACCGATTCATATTCCGCTGGACCCGCCACACTTTCACATCGACTGGCAGCGCGTACGCGAAGCCGTGACCCCAAAGTTGCGATTGATCGTCGTCAACACGCCGCACAATCCCACGGGCAGCATGCTCGATCCACGCGAACTCGACACGCTGGCGGACATCGTACGGTCGACTCGGGCTTTCGTGTTGATGGATGAAGTCTACGAACACATGGTGTTCGACGGTGCGCGCCATGCGAGCCTCCTTACGAATACGGAACTCTATGAACGCGGCATTGCGGTGTTTTCATTCGGCAAATCGCTGCATGCGACCGGCTGGCGCGTCGGGTATGCGGTGGCGCCGCCGGCCATCACGACCGAGATTCGTCGCGTACATCAGTTCAATACCTTCAGCATTGCCACGCCGCTGCAGTATGCGATTGCCGACTTCCTGAAGAACTCGCCGGAGCACCACAGCGGCTTGGCTGCCTTCTATCAGCGCAAGCGCGACAAGTTTCTCGATGGTCTGGGCGGCTCCAGCTTCAGCTGGATTCCATCGGCCGGCACGTATTTCCAGTTGCTTGATTTCAGCGCGATCTCGGATGAGAGCGACACGGAGTTCGTAGAAACGCTGTTGCGGGCAGGCGTCGCTGCGATTCCCGTCTCGCCGTTCTATGCGCAGCCGCCGCGCCTGTCCGTGGTGCGACTGTGCTTCGCGAAGAGCGAATCGACTCTCGAAGATGCGGCCGAACGGCTCTGTCTTTTGTGAGCACGATGAGTAACGCAGCCATGGAGTCATCGTTGCGCGTGACGCTGGTTCAGACCCACCTGCAGTGGCACGATCCACCCGCGAATCGCGCCCGCTTCGAACAGTTGCTGACACCGCTGACCGGCACGACCGATCTGGTGGTCCTGCCGGAAATGTTTACGACGGGATTCACGATGGCTGCGAGCGAGGTGGCCGAACCGGTGAATGGTCCGACGACGAGGTGGATGCAGTCGATGGCAGCGAGAATGCAGGCCGTCGTGACTGGCAGCATCGTTACGCGCGACGGAACCGATTATTTCAATCGTTTGCTCTGGGTGCGACCGGATGGCAGTTACACGTTCTACGATAAGCGGCACTTGTTCCGCATGGCGGGCGAGCAGGAGCACTTCAGCGTCGGTACGAAACCGCTGATCGTGGAACTGCAGGGCTGGCGAATTTGTCCGCTAATCTGCTATGACCTGCGTTTTCCGGTGTGGAGTCGCAACCGGCTCGATGCAGCGCGCGGACCGGGGGCACTCGGCTACGACGTGCTGCTGTACGTGGCCAACTGGCCGCAGCGTCGACGCCATGCTTGGCGTTCGCTGCTGACGGCGCGGGCCATTGAAAACCTGAGCTATTGCCTCGGCGTCAATCGCATCGGCAACGACGCCACGGGCGTTGCTCACACCGGCGACAGCGCAGCCATCGATTTTCTCGGCGAGCCGCTGGCTGCACCCTCCGAAGCCGAGTTCGTCACAACGGTTGCGTTGAGCCGTGATGCACTGCAGGCATTCCGGCGAAAATTTCCGGCGCAGCTGGATGCCGACGAGTTCGATCTGCGCTGAACCGATACATATGAAGCACTCGACACGCTTGAATCATCCGCCGGCAGTGAAAGTACCGGAAGACAATCGCCCGCTGGTGGCTCCGGTGTATCAGTCGGTGAAGTTCACATTCGACAGTGTTGCCGAGTCCGAGCGTCAGTCGCGCGGCGAGCGTGAGGGATTCGTCTATTCGCGCGTCTCAAACCCCACGTTGCGCCAGCTCGAACTGACGCTAGCGGCCGTTCAAGGGCGCGACGACTGCCTGCTGACGGCATCCGGCGTTGCCGCGACCAGCATGGCTTTGCTGGCCCTGTGCAAGCAAGGCGATCATGTGATCCTGTTTGCGCAGATGTATCAGCCCACGCGGTATTTCGTGCGACGCCTGCTGGCACGCTACGGCGTGCGTCACACCATGCTGTCCATCGATGACATCGACGGTATCGAGCGCACGCTGGCCGATACACCGACGCGTGCCATGATTTTCGAGTCGCCAACCAATCCGGTGCTGAAAATCGCAGATCTGCGACGAATGACTGCGGCAGCCAAGAACAGCGGCACCATGACGATACTAGATAACACCTTCGCCGGTTTTCATAACCATGGTCAGTACGATGTGGACGTCTTCGTGCATAGCCTGACCAAGTACGCCTCCGGTCACGGCGATGTGATGGGCGGTGCGGTGATTGCCAATCGCGCGTTGATCGACGCCATGCGCACCGATTTCATCGTCACCGGTGCGACCCTTGATCCACACGCGGCATTTCTCATTCAGCGCGGCCTCAAGACATATTCGCTGCGCTACGAACGGCAGTGTCAGAACGCGCAGCGGATTGCTGAATTTCTGGCAACGCATCCACAGGTGCGTGTCGTGCACTTCCCCGGCCTGCCTTCGCACCCCGGACACGCGCTGGCCCGCGAGCAGATGCACGATTTCGGCACCATCGTCACGATCGAGCTACAGGGCGATGCCGCTGCCGCAAGCCGTTTCTCCGAGTCGCTGCAGTTGTTCGCGATCTCGGCCAGCCTGGGCTCGACCGAATCGCTGGTGCAACCCGGTCAGTTGATGCGGCCACGCGATCTGTCGACGGAAGAGAAAGGGTGGGCGGGCATCAGCGATTCGACCATCCGTCTGTCGATCGGCATCGAGGATTGCGACGACCTGATCGCGGACCTGACGCGGGCGCTGGAGAAGTAAAGATCTACCCCTTCGACTGGAAGCCGATGCCCTCGCTTGGTGCCGGTATCCGCGAGATTTGGATCCGAGATAGCACCGGCGCGTTTCGAGTACTGCTCAATAAGCAGGAGAGGGAGGCACGCTTAGAATTCGGTGATAGGTGACATACGTGTTTTCCTTCTCATAGCCCAATGATTCATACAAGCTCTGAGCAATTGAATTGGTTTTTGCCGTGTCTAGCGTAATTCGCTGCGAACCCCGCGCGGTAAACGTCTCGGTCAGATAGTTCATGATGTACTTCGCGTACCCATTCTTTCGGCTGGTTACCGGCACGTACAGGTCTGAGAGATAGTAGAACGGGCGCATAGAGAGCGAGCAGTAAGTCGGATAAAGCTGCGCGAAGGCGACGGGGCTGCCGGTCGAATCCAGCAACAAGTAGATTTCTGACCGACTGTTCTTGATGTTGTCCTCAAGAAAGCTGCGGCAACCGGAAATATCGCTTTCTCGTTTGTAGAACATGCGATAACTATTGAATAGCTCTGCAGCGACTTGCAGGTGCTCTATCGTGCAACGGATGATTTTCATAGGGATCGGGCGTTCGATCGGCGCAAAGTCTGGTCAGACATCGCCACGCAGTCCTGCGCGCAGTGGCTCAACTGGAAGCGCGGTATCGATAATTCAAATCCTTATTCCAACTTTAGCGCGAGTCCGTGCCGGCGTCGTCGCCAAATCGTCGCTGCGGCAACGGGGGAGGGGGCCAATGCCCCATCTTTGAATTCCAGTAGGCCCAGGATCGCGGATCAATGATACCGGGCGGCGCGTTTTTCAACGCTTCTTCAAAGTCAGCATCCGACACATGGTTCCGCAACGTTTTCATGTCCTCGTGTGTTGCGTAGGCCATTGCGTAGGCCAAGAATCGGATGGGATCGGCCAGGGCTTCCTCCGGCGTCTCGAACCAAACGATGCGCCGGGCGATCTTCTCGGTTTCGGGGGTAAACGGTATGGGTTTCACAGGTCTCTCCCGTCGCCGCTTCTATCGCGGCTTTTCAAGCGAAGGTGTGGGAGGCGGTCGGGCAGGGACTTGCAGAGCCAGTATGAATCCTTACTCTCCCACCAGTTTCCTAGCTCAGTCCATGCTTTATTGCTTCGTGATCCCTGTTGGTGTATTTGCTGGTACGGCATCGCGGGAAAAAAAGAGCTGACACGCTGCGCCCGGTTATCACTATGCGGGTGCGGGACGCAGTGACGACCACGGGGGGTAGCATGAAACATGCGTTCGTTGTTGCGCTGGTTATCACGATCGGCGCGACGCTCTCGGCCGTAAGCGTATCGCAGGCGGCCATCGAATCGACGTTCATCCACGGGGGAGATGACCGATCTTCATGGGTTGGCCCGATTCAGAAGATCAAGGACAACGTCTACTGGATCCCTGGCGCCGGCTCCAATACGCTCGTCTATGTCCATGCGAACGGTGTCGTGCTCGTTGACACCAAGGTGCCCAACTACGGCCAGGTGATCCTCGAACGAGTCAGGTCGGTGACCGACAAGCCGATCACCCACATCATCAACACGCACTATCACTCCGATCACATCGGCAGTAATACCTTCTTTCCGGCATCTGTCGAGGTCGTCGCGCACGAGAACACGGCCAAGTATATGCAGGCGCTGGGTGATTTCACGCTCCCCTACACCCGTCATGGTCTGCCGGATCGGACATACCAGGATCGCATGACGCTGCTGAGCGGCGACGACGCCATAGATCTCTATTACCTTGGCGCCGCTCACACCGACGGTGATGCATTCGTTTACTTTCGCAAGGCTCGCGTGCTCGCCACCGGCGACGCCTTTGCTTATCAGTCGCTACCGAATATCGACTTCGGGCATGGTGGCAGCGGCATTGCTTTCCCCGAGACGATTGCCAAGGTGGCATCGACGTTCCGCGACGCCGAGGTAGTGGTGGGTGCCCACTCGGCAACGCCGTTCAAGCCCCGCGACGTCGCCGACTATGCCGAGTTCCTGCGGCTGATGGCGCAGCACGCCCGTACGTCGTTTCAGCAGGGCAAGTCACCGCAGCAGGCGTTCGACGGGTTTTCGGCGATTCTGCCTGCCAAATTCAAGGGATACGCGTTGGGTTTGCCCACTGTCCGCCCCGGTGGGGGAGTGTTCGTGGTTCTGTTCGATGAGCTTCGCAAGCAAGCGGCGGGAACAGCTCCCGCCGGACCGGAGTCAAAATGAAAAAGCACACATTGCTGTGGGTTGTTTTGGGTGTGCTGGCAGCCGGGTTGGCCCAAGCCCAGGGCAGCCAGGATGCTCGCGTCCTCATGCAGGCCGTGGCGAAGGCCATGGGAACCGACAAGATCAATACGCTCGAGTACGACGGCAAGAGCTGCCAGGGAAGGGCTCCCCCCGTTGCAGGCAGCCCAGGTACGCTCTGCTCGCGCTTCGCGATCATCGGGCAGAGCTGGAGCGTAGGGGAGAACACAAGCTTCGCCGGAGGCAGCCGTGAATGGCCTATCGTTGAGCCGAAGGAGTTTCGCGGTTTCATCGATTACCACGCGAAGGCGGCGCGCCGCGAAGTGGTTGTGGTTCAGGGTAACGCGCGGGCGGGTGGCGGTCTGCCCATCGTCGGGGAGCGCCAGCTCATCGAGTACGTGAATGGCAACTACACCTGGGACGTTCGCAACAACGCGCCGGTCGCCGTATTCGGCCACGACGGGCCGTTGTTTTACGGTTCCGCTGCGGATTTCCGTCAGCTCGAGATCTGGCTGACGCCGCATGGTTTCGTCAAGGCAGCCCTC
>JAIBJL010000592.1 GCA_020029545.1 Gammaproteobacteria bacterium | reverse complement strand
TGGTTCCGGGTGGACGAAGCTGTCGTCCACGACCCCGACTTCATTGCAATGGCGCAAATCGCCATAGATGAGGTCGCCCGCGATCGCAGCTGGTTCGAAGCGAAAATCCTGCGGCAGTACCTCGCTCTCTTCGGCGATGCCGTCGGAAGTGCTCGCGATGTAGCGAGCATGATCGCGATTCACACGCGCCGGCTCGCCGAGGATTTCGCGACGCAGCCTGCATTTCTCCAACTCTGTCAGCGCGCCTTCCACAGCTACTTGCGGGCGGCGATCAATGGCGCAGATCCGCGCACGGCCTACTTCGTGCTGCACCAGTATCGTGTGCTCGGCGAGTCGCTGCTCATGAAGGGGCTAGAGCCACCTGTCTTCGAGGTGGCCGATCGCATCTGTTTCTACGGCCGGCTCGCGCACAGTAGGGGACTCCCGTTCCTGCTGGAGGTGGCGGCCTACGACCTGGCGCAACTGGTCGAAGCCGCGGCGGACGATCGCGCGATGCGCGATACGCTGCTCGAACGGCTGATGGCCGTCGAACATGAGGGTGCGCAGCATCTGCCCGGTGTGTGCCGCGCCCAGATGCAGCTTGCCACGTTCTTCCTGTTGCGCGGGGAGGATGAGCCGGCGCAGCGAATCGCGCGCAACCTCGCGGTCGATCGCGCCCGCCTGCTGGCCGCAACGCGTGACGAGCTCGAGCGCGAGGTATCGCCAAGTTACTGGGAGATCAACGACCGTGGCGCCAATTTTGCGTACCTGCCCCCCGAACGGCGCGCCAAGCTGGACGCCTTTTTTGCGATGCTGAGGGCGTTGCAGTGAATTCCCGGAGTCACCGCTACACGCCGTTCGAGCGACTGCTTGCGCTGATCACCAAGGTGCGGCCCGGTGAAGGCCATGCCGTCGCACTGTTTGGCGCGCACGTTTTCCTGATCCTGTTTTCCTACTACCTGTTCAAGGCGGCGCGCGAGGGTTTGCTGCTCGCCAAATTGTCCGCCGCTGACGCGAGTTACGCGACGGCAATCACCGCCACTCTGTTGATGTTCATCGTCCCGCTCTACAGCCAGGTTCGCCGGCGGTTGGACGGTCCGCTGCTGGTGATCACCGTGATCGCGTTCTTCGTGGGCTGCCTGATCGCGTTCTGGGGCCTCGACCGGCTCGGACTCAGGGTCGGTTTCGCATTCTTCGTGTTCGTCGGCATCTTCGCAGTGATGATGACGGCGCAGTTTTGGGCGCTCGCCGCTGACTCGTTCAACATCAAATCGGGACAGCGATTGTTCCCTGCAATCATGCTGGCCGCGCAAATCGGCGCGCTCTCAGGTACCGAGTTCGCCGAATACTTCAGCGTTGCGATCGGGACGCACAATCTGTTGCTGGTGGGCGCGGCCACGCTGCTGGTGACGGCATTTTTCACGCTCCCGATGCACGCCAGCGTCCCTGACGAGTCGCGTCACCTGCGACACGAAACGACGCAGCCCGTGCGACGCATTTTCGGTGGCTTCGACGTCATCGCACGTAGCCGCTACCTGATACTGATCGCGGTCATGATCGTGCTTGTCAACTGGATAAGCTCGACCGGCGACTTCATTCACCGCAGCCTGGTCAAGGCGCACTTCGCGGAGGTAGCGAGTGCCGGATCCGCGCCCGGTACCCAGCAAGACCTGATCAGCGCCTACTTCGGCAACTTCCAGTTCTGGTTCGTTCTGGTGGGTCTGTTGTTGCAGACACTGGTGGTGGGACGGCTGTTCCGCTGGCTCGGAGTCGCTACAACGCTGCTGATCCCGCCACTGGTTTCCTTGTTTGGCTACGGCCTGTTCGGTTTCCTGCCGATCCTCACCACGATCCGACTGGCGCGAATAATCGAAGCGGGCACCGAGTACTCAGTGACGAACACGTGTCGCCAGGCGTTGTTCCTGCCGACTGACCGCACCCAGACTTATGAGGGAAAGACCGCGATCGAGACGTTCTTCTGGCGCTTCGGCGACTTGCTGCAGGCAGGCGTGGTATTCGTGGGGACGCGATACCTTGCCATGGGCGCCGCGAATTTCGCGCTGTTGAACGTGGCGCTCGCGGTTATTTGGACGCTGGTCGCGATCGCGATCGGCCGCGAGTATCGCCGGCTCGCGCGCGAGAACCTCACCAACGCAGCGCCGAGTCTCACCCGCCCCATTCCGCACGCGGATTACCGGCCGGGCGAGCGCTTTGAGCACGTATTGCCCCCGGACCTGTTCGCCGACACGGACCCCGGCGACGTTCTCACGCTCTCGGCGCGGCTCGTCGACGGCAGGCCGCTGCCCAGTTGGCTCGAATTCGACGCGCACCACGGGCGCTTCCATGCGCAGGCGGTCGAGATCGTCGAGGAGCAGCTGCACATCACGGTGACCGCGACTGATCACGACGGTTCGGAGGTGAGCGGAACGCTGGTGCTGCGCCGCGTGATGGTGCTCAGTTAAATGTGGCAAACAAGCAATCAACACTGATGTCGTCATTGATCGGGAAAGAGCTCATGGCAAACGACGAACAACCCGGTCGCCTCGAGCTGCCGGCACGTGCGATTGCGCCTCCGACCACCGTGAGCGCCGAGGCTCGGCGCTTTCTTTCGACGCCAAGGGCTCGCGGCCGCGACCATTCTCAA
>JAIBJL010000036.1 GCA_020029545.1 Gammaproteobacteria bacterium | reverse complement strand
GGGACCGAGGGTGTCATTGTCATCGCGGCGACCAACCGTCCCGACGTGCTCGATCCGGCTCTGCTGCGTCCCGGCCGTTTCGATCGCCAAGTGGTCGTGCCGCTGCCGGATGTGCGCGGTCGCGAGCAGATCCTCAAAGTCCATATGCGCAAGCTGCCGCTGGCCGAGGACGTGCGTCCGCAGGTGATTGCCCGCGGCACGCCTGGATTCTCCGGCGCCGATCTCGCCAATCTCGTCAACGAGGCGGCACTGTTTGCCGCGCGCGCCAATCGCCGTACGGTTCAGATGGAGGAGTTCGATCGCGCCAAGGACAAGATCATGATGGGCGCCGAGCGCCGCTCCATGGTCATGGACGAGCAGGAAAAGAAGCTCACCGCCTATCATGAAGCCGGTCACGCCATCATCGGCTTGACCGTGCCGGAACACGATCCGGTCTACAAGGTCACCATTATTCCGCGCGGTCGTGCGCTGGGCGTGACCATGTTCCTGCCGGAAGCGGATCGTTACAGCACCAGCAAGCGTCGCCTGGAAAGCCGTATCGCCACTCTGTTTGGCGGCCGTCTGGCCGAAGAACTGGTTTTCGGACCGGAGTCGGTGACGACCGGCGCATCGAACGATATCGAGCGCGCTACGGAAATCGCCCGCAACATGGTGACCAAGTGGGGCTTGTCGGATCGCCTCGGTCCGCTGACCTACAGCGAAGATCAGGGCGAAGTGTTCCTGGGTCGGCAGGTCACGCAGCACAAGCAGGTCTCGGATGTCACCGCTCACGCGATCGATGAGGAGATCCGTCTGCTGATCGACTCCAACTACAAGCGTGCCAAGGACATTCTCGAAACCAAGATCGACAGGCTGCACAAGATGGCCGACGCGCTGATCAAGTACGAGACCATCGACGAGAACCAGATCAAGGCCATCATGGAGGGTCGCGAACCCTCGCCACCGCCGGGCTGGGACGATGCTGCGAGTCCCCCGACGGGTGGCAGCAAGGTGCGCGAACGCGAAACGCCGGAAGCGCCGATCGGCAAGCCGGCGAGTCAGCATTGAGAGCGAGACGCTGGCGACGGGCTACGGGAAAACGGGCTACGGCCAGAATCGGATGAGGTTAGCAAATGCCGGCGCAAGCCGGCATTTCCTTTTGTGTGTTGTGTGTGATGTCGATCTATGTGACGTCGGCGCGTGCTACCGGTTCTGACTCTGGCCGTCGCCCGTGGCCTGTTCACCCGTAGCCAACAGGAGGCGAACCCTTTAGCCTCCTGCTGATGCTCCTCCACTGCCGTCACCACCGCCTCGATCTGTCGACGCCGATCGTAATGGGCATTCTGAATGTCACCCCGGATTCGTTTTCCGATGGCGGCAGGTTCGTCGATGTGCAGCGAGCCATCGAGCACGGCATCGCGATGGCGCAGGCCGGCGCCGGCATGATCGACGTGGGCGGCGAGTCGACGCGTCCGGGTGCTCAGGCGGTGAGCGAGCAGGAAGAGATCGATCGTACTGCACCGGTGATTGCGGCGCTCACCCGGCAGCTGGCCATTCCGGTGTCGATCGACACCAGCAAGCCAGGCGTGATTGCCGCTGCGCTGCAGGCGGGCGCCGCGCTGCTCAACGACGTGCGCGCACTGCGGGAGCCGGGCGCGCTCGCGGCGGCGGCGGCCAGCGATGCAGCGGTCTGCCTGATGCACATGCAGGGCGCGCCACGCACCATGCAGCAGGACCCGCACTACGCCGATGTCGTTCGCGAAGTGCGGGAGTTTCTCGATGAGCGGGTCGCTGCCTGCGAGCATGCGGGCATCGAGCGCAATCGCATCCTGCTCGATCCGGGCATCGGCTTCGGCAAGCGCCTCTCGCATAATCTGCAGTTGCTGGCACACTTGCCGGCGCTGCGGTTTGCCGGACTGCCATTGCTGATCGGTGTCTCGCGCAAATCAATGTTCGGTGAGTTGCTGCAGCGCCCCGTCGAACAGCGCCTGGCGGGTAGCCTCGCCGTGGCTACGGCGGCTGTATTGGCCGGGGCCAGCGTGCTGCGGGTACACGACATTGCCGAAACTGTCGATGCGGTCAAAGTAGCCAGCGCCCTGAAAGCTTCAGGCTACGCCATCAACTAGGTGCTGCGGCTGTCGCCCCCAGTCGGCCCCCAGTCGGCCCCCAGTCGGCGAGGGCCAGTGATGGCTGATGATGGCCGGTTATTCAGAGTGGAGCAAAGCTATGTCTCGCAAATATTTCGGCACCGATGGCGTTCGCGGCCGCGTTGGGGAACATCCGCTGACTGTGGATTTCGCGCTGCGTCTGGCCAGTGCCGCGGCGCGTGCGCTTGCGCCGAACGGCGGGACGGTATTGATCGGCAAGGACACTCGTCTGTCGGGGTACATGTTCGAAGCGGCGCTGGAAGCCGGATTTACCGCGGCGGGCGTGAACGTCATGCTGATCGGCCCGTTGCCGACGCCCGGCATCGCCTATCTGACCAAGAAGATCGAGTGCGACTTCGGCGTCGTGATCAGCGCCTCGCACAATCTGTATGAAGACAACGGCATCAAATTCTTCGACAGCAAGGGTGGCAAACTCAGCGACGAGATCGAGCTGCAGATCGAGCAGCACCTGGATGAACTGCCGGTGACCAAGTCATCGAGTCAGCTCGGGCGTGCAAGTCGTGTCGATAAGCTGCGGCTGCGCTACCAGGAATTCTGCGCTTCCACCGTGCCGGGGCTGGATCTCAGCGACTTCAAGCTGGTGATCGATTGTGCGAACGGGGCGGGCTACAAAGTCGGGCCGCGCATCCTCGCCGACCTGGGGGCCGAGATCGTGCCGATTGGCTGTTCGCCGAACGGTCGCAATATCAATCTGAACTGTGGCTCGACCTCACCGGAACTGTTGCAGCTCACCGTGCCTGGCGTGCGCGCGCAGGCGGGCATGGCGTTGGATGGCGATGGCGATCGTCTGATGATGGTCGATCATCTCGGCCGCGTCGTCGATGGTGACCAACTGCTGTATGTGATTGCTCGTGCGCGACACGAAGACAAGTCGCTGGTCGGCCCGGTGATCGGTACCGTGATGAGCAATCTGGGTCTCGAACATGCGCTGGCCAAGGTCGGCATCGAGTTTCACCGCGCCAAGGTCGGCGACCGCTACGTGCACGAGATGCTGAAGGAAAAGGGCGGAGTGCTGGGTGGCGAGACGTCGGGTCACCTGCTGTGTCTGGATCGCACCACGACGGGCGATGCGCTGATCAGCGCCTTGCAGGTCCTTGAGATCATGAAAAAGACCGGCCGCAGCCTGGCGGAATTGGCCGCACCCATGGCGAAATATCCTCAGGTTCTGGAAAACGTCCGTATGGCACGCAAGCTCGACCCGTCGGCCTCGGTCGCGATTCAGGAAGCCGTCTCGCAAGCCGAGCGTCGACTGGGCAGCACGGGTCGGATCGTGCTGCGGCCCTCGGGGACCGAACCGGTCATTCGAGTCATGGTCGAGGGCAGCGACGAACGCCTGGTCCGCGAACTGGCAAAGAGCCTGGCGGCATCGGTCGCGCTGGCAGCGGCAGCGGCCTGATATAGGCTGTGTGTTGTAGGTCAGAACCGCAGAGTACGGAGCGGATCGGGCAATTCAGCTTCGCCGCTCCACAGCCGAATGGCACTGACTTAGAAGTGTTTGCCCGCGACTCGACTTAAATCGACTGCCTTGGCGCAAGGGCCTGGGGCGTGGGGCCTGGGTAGGAGATTCGAATGTGCCAGCGGGTACGATCCGTTTCCTACCCAGGCCCCACGCCCCACGCCCTATTGGTAGCGGCAATTGTGGCGCTCGCTGCCAAGTAAGCACCATTCATCTACAGCCCACAGCCTACGGCCTCTCCCCAGCCTTGCTCTCCAGGCTTCCCGCCGTTAAGCTGCCGCGCCTTTTTCACGGGTGCACTAGGCCTGAGTCATGCAAGTTCTTGATTCAGACGGCTGCATCGTTATCCACCAACGCTTGAGGTAGTGCCATGCGCCGGCCTTTCGTCGCCGGGAACTGGAAGATGCACGGATCGCGTGCAGACAATGCCCAGCTCATCGAGGCATTGCTGCTCGGGTTGCCCAATCAGCCGGTCGCTGAAATTGTCGTCTGTCCACCCTTCGTCTACTTGTGGGAACTCAGCCGCCTGCTGAAGTCGTCCAGCATTGCGCTGGGTGCTCAGTCCGTGTGTGCCGAATCCCTGGGAGCGTTCACTGGCGAAGTCTGTGCGAGCATGCTCAAGGACGTCGGCTGCCATTATCTGATCGTCGGTCACTCCGAGCGGCGGGCGATCTATAAGGAAGACGACTCGCTGGTGGCGCGCAAGTTCTTCATTGGGCAGTCGCACGGACTGATTCCGATCCTGTGCGTGGGCGAGACGCTCGATGAACGTGAGAAGGATCAAACCAACGCAGTGGTGGCGCGTCAGCTGAACGCGGTACTGGATCTGGCGGGTATCGCAGCGTTGAGCAATGCGATTATCGCTTACGAGCCGGTATGGGCGATCGGCACCGGCAAGAATGCTTCGCCCGCACAGGCGCAGGACGTGCATGCGCACATCCGTTCGGTTGTGGCCGCACGGGATGCTAAGATCGCGGCCGCTGTTCGGATCGTTTACGGTGGTAGCGTCAAGGCTGCCAACGCACGCGAGATTTTTTCGATGCCCGATGTCGATGGCGGCTTGATCGGCGGGGCTTCGCTGAAGGCCGATGAGTTTCTGAAGATCTGCGCGGCGGCGCAGTCGCACTAGGCGCAACGGCGCCCCCCCATTCAGGTCAATGGTCAAGTCAATGGTCAAGTCGATGGCACGTCAATGAACTGGCTACAAACCACGGCAATCGTTTTTCATGTTCTGTTTGCCGCGGGTATCGTCGGCCTGGTGCTGTTACAGCGGGGCAAGGGTGCGGACGCCGGCGCCGGTTTTGGCGCCGGTGCGTCAGGCACGGTGTTCGGCGCGCGCGGATCGGCTTCATTCCTGTCGCGCACCACGGCTATACTCGCGGCGCTGTTCATCGGCACCAGCCTGACGCTGGCGTATATGGGCTCGCGCCAGCAGCAAACGGCTCCTTCCAGCGTGCTCGATCGCGTCAAGACACCGGCCCCCGCAGCGCCGCCAGCGAAGATCGACGAAGCGGCGTTGCCGGAGATTCCTGCTTCGGAAACAGCGACGCAGCCGCCGGTCGAAACGCCGGCATCGCGACCTGCGACCGAGCCGGCGCCAAAGCCGTAGGCATCCCCCGACGGATGCCGATGCGCCGGCATCCGTCGGTCGCACAGCGAAGATTGCACCGATCGAGCGACAGGTTCGCAACGGTGCGGATATGGTGGAACTGGTAGACACGCTACTTTGAGGTGGTAGTGGCGCAAGCCGTGGAGGTTCGAGTCCTCTTATCCGCACCAACTTTCTTCGCTCGCCGGCTTCCTCACCGGCACCGTTGCAGCTCGACACGCTTCACGGATGATTGCCGTGACTGACATTGCACGACTCCTCCCGGCATCGTCGAGCACAAGCTTCGTTGGTGCGTGGCATGAACGTGTCTGTTGAAAGGGTTACTGCATCGCAACGTCCCTGATACAATTCGCGCCCGGTGCCGGTCCCGACGCCGACGAGCTATCGCATGTTGCAAAACTACGTTCCCATCCTGATTTTCTTAGGGGTCGCAGCCGCGCTCGGTTGTGTGCTCATGGGACTGGGTTATCTGTTCGGCCCCCGTCACCCCGACAGCGAAAAGCTGTCTGCTTACGAATGCGGCTTCGAAGCCTTCACCGATGCGCGCATGAAGTTCGATGTGCGCTACTACCTGGTGGCGATTCTGTTCGTCGTGTTCGATCTCGAAATTGCCTTCCTGTTTCCGTGGGCCGTGGCGCTCGGCGAAGTCGGTACGACGGCCCTGCTTGCCATGGGCATCTTTCTGCTGATTCTGGTCGTTGGCTTCATCTACGAATGGAAGAAAGGTGCACTTGAATGGGACTAGTCGCCGAAGCACCTGTCGGTCTGGAAGCACCTACCGCCGAGACACCGGATGCGGTCGTCGCGCAGCGCGGTTTTGCCACCACGACCCTCGACAAGCTGGTCAACTGGGCGCGCACGGGTTCGATGTGGCCGATGACGTTCGGTCTGGCGTGTTGTGCGGTTGAGATGATGCACGCCGGTGCGGCCCGCTACGATCTGGATCGTTTCGGTGTGGTGTTTCGCCCGAGTCCCCGTCAGTCCGATGTGATGATCGTTGCCGGTACGCTGGTCAACAAAATGGCGCCGGCCTTGCGCAAGGTCTACGACCAGATGCCCGAGCCTCGCTGGGTCATTTCCATGGGCTCCTGCGCGAACGGCGGCGGTTATTATCACTACTCGTATGCCGTCGTGCGCGGTTGCGACCGCATCGTACCCGTGGATGTCTACGTGCCGGGGTGTCCGCCGACGGCCGAAGCGCTGCTGTACGGCATTCTGCAATTACAGAACAAGATTCGCCGCACGAGCACCATCGCCCGCTAAGGCCCATGATGACGTCACGTTCCGCAACCCTGGTGTCGACACTGGCCGCCCGCTTCGGCGATCGTCTGCGTCCGCTGCGCACCATGGCGCCTGGCGAAATCGGTTTCGAAGTCGCCGCCAGCGACCTCTTGGAGGTGACGCGCGAGCTGCGCGACGACTCCAAGCTGGCGTTCGAGCAGCTGATCGACCTGAGCGGTGTGGACTTTCTCGACTACGGCCGCGAAGAATGGCGCACCTACAGCACGACGGTCACCGGCTTCAGTCGCGGCGTCGATCCCGGACGCGAAGCGGTGCCTGAGGATCGTCGTTCGCGCTTCGCGGTCGTGTATCAATTGCTGTCGGTGACGCACAACTGGCGCCTGCGACTGCGTTGCTTCGCCAGCGAAGGCGAGCCGCCGGTCATCGATTCCGTGGTCGATGTGTGGGCCTGCGCGAATTGGTACGAGCGCGAAGCCTTCGACCTGTACGGGATCATGTTCCGCGATCATCCGGATCTGCGGCGCATCCTCACTGACTATGGCTTCATCGGTTATCCGTTCCGCAAGGATTTCCCGCTGATCGGGAATGTGGAAGTGAAGTACGACACGGCGAAGGGACGCGTCGTGTACCAGCCCGTATCGATCGCACCGCGCACGCTCGTGCCGCGCGTCATCCGGCACGATAATCGCTACGACACTGCGCTGAAGGATGTCCCAGCCGGTGCGCATGTGCCGCCTGCAGAAATGCCCGGCGTCGGTACCACGGCGGCTGCCGGAGGTGGCGTTCGTGGCTGAGATTCGCAATTTCACGTTGAACTTCGGTCCGCAGCATCCGGCGGCGCACGGCGTGCTGCGCCTGGTGCTGGAAATGGATGGCGAAGTCATCCAGAAGGCCGATCCGCATATCGGGCTGCTGCATCGGGGCACGGAGAAGCTCGCCGAATCCAAGCCGTACAATCAGTCGATCGGCTACATGGATCGTCTCGATTACGTCTCGATGATGTGCAACGAGCATGCTTACGTGATGGCGATCGAGAATCTGCTTGGTATCAAGCCGCCGCTGCGTGCGCAGTACATCCGTGTCATGTTCGATGAGATCACGCGCGTCCTGAATCATCTGATGTGGCTGGGTGCACATGCGCTGGATATCGGCGCGATGACCGTGTTTCTATATGCATTCCGCGAGCGTGAAGATCTGATGGACTGCTACGAAGCGGTGTCTGGCACGCGCATGCATGCGACCTACTATCGCCCGGGCGGCGTGTATCGCGATCTGCCCGATTCGCTGCCGAAGTACCAGGCCTCGAAGTGGCGTTCGCAAAAAGATGTGGATCGTCTGAATGAGCGCCGCAGCGGTGGACTGCTCGACTTCATCCAGGATTTCACCGATCGCTTTCCGGCGAATGTCGACGAGTACGAAACGCTGCTCACCGACAACCGCATCTGGAAGCAGCGCACGGTCAATATCGGCGTCGTGTCGCGCGAACGCGCCTTGCAGCTGGGATTCACCGGTCCGATGCTGCGTGGCTCCGGCGTCGAATGGGACTTGCGTAAGAAGCAGCCGTACGAGGTGTATGGCCTGATGGACTTCGACATTCCGGTCGGCGTGCATGGCGATTGTTACGATCGCTATCTGGTACGCATCGAGGAAATGCGTCAGTCCAATCGCATCATTCGTCAGTGCGTCGAATGGCTGAAGCACAATCCCGGTCCGGTGATGACCTCGGATCACAAGATCGCGCCGCCAACGCGCGAAGAAATGAAGGGCGACATGGAATCGCTCATTCACCATTTCAAACTGTTTACCGAAGGCTACTGCGTTCCGGAAGGCGAGACCTATGCCGCGGTCGAAGCACCGAAGGGCGAGTTCGGGATCTATCTGATGTCGGACGGTGCGAACAAACCGTATCGCCTGAAGTGTCGCGCGCCGGGCTTTCCGCATCTGGCATCGCTTGAAGAAATGGTCCGTGGCCATCTGCTTGCCGACGTGGTCGCCGTGATCGGAACCCAGGATATCGTGTTCGGGGAAATCGACCGTTGAGCGACTCCAATCAACCCCATAGCGCCGCCGCCCATGGCACCGGCAACAGTGCAACCGTCGGCGGGCTGTCCGAGCACGCACGTCACGAGATCGATTCGTGGTTGGCGAAGTTTCCGCCGGAGCGCAAGCGGTCGGCGGTGCTCGCAGCCCTGCGTACCGTACAGCACGACAACAACGGCTATCTGACCCAGGCGTCGATGGATGCGGTGGCAGCGTATCTCGGTCTGCCCCCGGTGCAGGTCTACGAAGTAGCGACCTTCTATTCGATGTTCGAAACCAAGCCGGTCGGCCGGCATCATATTTCGGTGTGTACGAACATTTCCTGCATGCTATGCGGCGGCGAGGAGATTCTGCAGCATGTCGAGAAGCGCTTGGGGATCAAGGTGGGCGAGAGCACGCTCGACGGCCGTTTCTTTCTCAAGCGCGAAGAAGAATGCCTGGCGGCATGTAACAACGCGCCCATGATGATGGTTGATCATGTGTACTTCGAAAATCTCACGACCGACGCGGTCGACGAGATTCTGGATCGGCACAAGTAACGCATCGTCCAACGCCACGATATTCTCAACCCGCAAGGCTCATCCGTAACACCAGGTCACCTCCCAAACCGCGAATCTCCGATGTCAGGCAACTTTCCGCAAAATCTGGTGTGCTTCGAACCGCTTGGCTTGGAGCGTTCGTGGGAGCTGGCGACGTACCGCAGCATCGGTGGTTACGATGCCTGGGAAAAAATTCTGCGCGAGAAGACACCGCCCGAGCAGATCATCGAAGACCTGAAGTCCTCGGGTCTGCGGGGGCGCGGCGGTGCCGGCTTTCCAACCGGGCTCAAGTGGAGTTTCATGCCGCGCAAATCGCCCGGCCAGAAGTATGTGGTCTGTAATTCGGACGAGAGCGAGCCGGGCACCTGCCACGATCGCGACATCCTGCGCTACAACCCGCATGCGTTGATCGAAGGCATGGCGATCGGCGGCTACGTCATGAATGCGACGGTGGGCTACAACTACATTCGCGGCGAATTTCTTGCCGAGCCGGTGCCGCGCTTTGAAGCCGCCTTGCAGGAGGCGTACGACGCCGGGTTGCTCGGCAAGAACGTGCAGGGGTCAGGCTTCGACTTCGACCTGCACACCTATATCGGTGCGGGTGCATACATCTGCGGTGAGGAAACGGCATTGCTCGAATCGCTGGAGGGCAAACAGGGCAGGCCGCGCTTCAAGCCACCGTTCCCGGCGAATTTCGGCCTGTTCGGCAAGCCGACGACGATCAACAACACCCAAAGCTATGCCTCGGTGCCGACGATCCTGCGCAAGGGACCGAAGTGGTTTGCAGACCTGGGCGTACCGAACTCCGGCGGCACATTGATCTTCTCGGTATCCGGTCATGTGAACAAGCCGATGAACATCGAGTTGCCGCTTGGGATACCGTTCCAGGAACTACTCGAGATCTGTGGTGGAGTGCGCGGTGGTCGCAAGCTCAAGGCCGTGATTCCCGGCGGCTCTTCCTGCCCGGTGGTGCCCGGTGAGCTGATGGCCAACGTCACCATGGATTACGACGGCGTGAGGAAGGTCGGTTCGGCCCTCGGCACCGGCGCGATGATCGTGATGGATGAAACGACTTGCATGGTAAAAGTGCTGGAACGCCTTTCGCGTTTCTACTACGCCGAATCCTGCGGCCAGTGCACGCCCTGCCGCGAAGGCACCGGCTGGATGAATCGCGTACTCAAACGCATTCTTGCCGGACAGGGCCAGAAGCAGGATCTGGACATGCTGGTGGAAGTGGCCAACAAAATCGAAGGCCACACGATCTGCGCGTTCGGCGATGCCGCCGCGTGGCCCGTGCAGAGCTTTATCAAACACTTCCGGCACGAGTTCGAATACATGATCGAGAACGGCCGCAGCATCGTCGATGGCGACCGAGCGCGTGCCGCATGAGTGACGATCAGATCAATCTCGAGGTCAATGGCGTTGCGGTCAAGGGCCGCAAGGGCCAGATGCTGATTCAGGTCACGGATGCGAATGGCGCCTACGTGCCGCGTTTCTGTTATCACGACAAATTGCCGGTGGCGGCGAACTGTCGCATGTGCCTGGTGGAAGTCGAGAAGGCGCCGAAGCCGATGCCGGCCTGCGCCACACCGATTACCGAGGGCATGAAGGTGTTCACGCGTTCGCCGAAGGCCATCGCCGCACAGAAATCGGTGATGGAGTTCCTGCTGATCAATCATCCGCTCGATTGCCCGATCTGCGATCAAGGTGGCGAGTGCGAACTGCAGGATCTGGCGATGGGCTTCGGCCGCGACATCTCGCGCTATTCCGAACGCAAGCGCGTCGTGAAAGACAAGAATCTCGGTCCGCTGGTGTCGACCGACATGACGCGCTGCATTCACTGTACGCGCTGCGTGCGTTTCACCCAGGAGATCCAGGGATTTCAGGAACTCGGCACCGTGGGCCGCGGCGAGACGACGGAGATCGGCACTTTCATCGAACGCAGCGTCGATCACGAGTTGTCGGCGAACATCATCGACCTGTGTCCGGTCGGCGCGCTGAACAACAAGCCGTATCGCTATCGCGCGCGCGCCTGGGAAATGACCGAGCATCCGCTGATCTCCCCACACGACAGTGTCGGCACGAATCTCTATGCGCACGTCTTGCGCGGCAAGATCATGCGCATCGTGCCGCGTGCGAATGAGGCCGTGAACGAAACCTGGATCGCCGATCGGGATCGTTTCAGCTTTCAGGGCCTGTACAGCGACGACCGGCTGCAGAAGCCGCAGATCCGCGAGAACGGTGTCTGGCAGGAAGTGGAATGGGAAGTCGCGCTGGCTGCGGTGGCTGAGCGTCTCGGTCGCATCGTCAAGCAGCAGGGCGGTGCGCAGTTGGGCGCGATTGCCTCGCCGAACTCCACGCTGGAAGAGCTGTATCTGCTGGCTCGGGTGGCGCGCGGACTGGGTAGCGCCAACATCGATCATCGCCTGCGCCGTACGGACTTCCGGGATGAAGCGAGCGATCCGGCGTATCCCTTGCTGGGCTGTGCCATCGCCGAAATCGAAACGAGCGCAGCCATACTGGTCGTGGGGTCGAATCTGCGCAAGGAAGTACCGCTGATCGCGCATCGCATCCGCAAAGCTGCCGTGCGCTCCTTTGCGAACGTCGCGTTCATCAACCCGCATCGCTACGAGTACCTGTTCCCGGTCGCGGCCTATCTGTCGTCCAACGGACTCGACATGTTCGCGCACCTGGTCGCAGTGGCGGCCGCAGCGCTTGGCATCACGGGCAAGCCTGCACCGGCAGCGATTGCGTCGCTGATCGGTGCTGCGCAGCCCTCCGACCAGCACCAGTTGATCGCGCGACAGCTCACGGAAGGCGATCGTCGCCTGATCCTGTTAGGTGCGCTGGCCCAGAAGCATCCTGCCTTCGCCGATCTGCGCGTGGTCGCCGCGGCGCTGGCCGAGATCACCGGCGCGACGCTCGGCTATCTGCCCGAAGGTGGCAATGCGGTGGGCGCCCATATCGCTGGCGTGCTGCCGCATCGCAATCTCGGATCGCAACCCGTGCAGGCCGCGGGCCTGAATCTCGCCGACATGCTGGCGGCGCGTCTGAAGAGTTACATCGTGCTGGGTGGCATCGAGCCTGCGCTCGACATGGCATCGCCGGGCGCGCTGGATGCACTCAAGGCAGCCGAGTTCGTCGTGGCATTGTCGCCCTACGAAACCGCACGCGAATACGCACATATCATTCTGCCGATCGGCGGCTTCGCGGAAACTTCCGGGACGTACGTGAACCTGGAAGGCCGCTGGCAGAGCGTTGCCGGCGCAACGCCTCCGGTCGGCGAAGCACGGCCGGGCTGGAAGGTGTTGCGGGTA
This sequence comes from Gammaproteobacteria bacterium, assembly GCA_020029545.1. Taxonomy (GTDB): domain Bacteria; phylum Pseudomonadota; class Gammaproteobacteria; order Steroidobacterales; family Steroidobacteraceae; genus Steroidobacter. The sequence goes on along the minus strand of JAIBJL010000036.1, from coordinate 6,002 downwards.
CTCGGCAATCTGCTGAACCTGCCGTCGTTCGACTATCTGAGCTCCGACGAAATCACGGCTGAGCTACGACGGCTGACGCAGGATCTGGCGGCAAAGCCGGTGGCCAGCCAACGCCTGCTGCAGGCGACGCTTGCGCTGTCCGATCCGCCGGTGGCGCAGGACATCGCGATCTATCAGTCAGATGCCATCGTGCGCCGTGCGCCGGCACTACAGGCGACCAGTGAAGCTCGGGGTGCCGCCCGGCAGGCAGCGAAGGAGCCGGGTGCGTGACTCCCATGATTCCTGAATTCGCCGCCAGTTTGCTGGCGTTCCTGCCGGCATGGATCCAGGTGGTCGTCTGGTATGGCGCCGTTGCGGTCATCCTGTTCATCAGCGTCATTCTGCTGATGGCGTTCCTGACGCTTGCCGAACGTCGGGTCATCGGCTCGATCCAGGCGCGCATCGGGCCGAATCGCGTCGGTCCGTTCGGATTGCTGCAACCGTTTGCCGACGTACTGAAGCTGCTGGTCAAGGAAATCGTCGTTCCGTCCAGTTCCAGCAAGTTCCTGTTCATCGTGGCGCCGCTGCTGGCGTTGATTCCGGCGCTTTGTACCTGGGCCGTGATGCCGTTGTGGCCGGGCTTTACCGTCTCCAACATCAATGCCGGTTTGTTGTACATCCTGGCGCTCACCTCAGCCGGTGTGTACGGCGTCATCCTGGCCGGCTGGGCAGCCAATTCCAAGTATGCCTTCCTGGGTGCCATGCGTGCGGCCGCCCAAATGGTCGCCTATGAAATCGCGATGGGCTTTGCGCTGGTCGGTGTGGTGATGGCCGCCGGTTCGCTCAATCTGGGCGAGATCATCGACGCGCAGCGCGGTGGCACGTTCAGCTACTTTTTCTGGTGGCTGCTGCCGCTGTTCGTCGTGTACTTCATCTCCGGTCTGGCCGAAACCAATCGCGCGCCGTTCGATGTGGTCGAAGGCGAATCGGAAATCGTTGCCGGTTTCCATGTCGAGTACTCGGGCATGGCCTTCGCCGTGTTCTTCGTCGCCGAGTACGTGAACATGATCCTGATTTCAGCGCTGACCTCGGTGTTCTTTTTCGGCGGCTGGCTGTCGCCGTTCGATGGCTACACCTTCCTGCCGAACTGGCTGCAGGCACCGGGATTCCTCTGGCTGTTCCTCAAGGTCAGCTTCTTCTTGTTCTGTTTCCTGTGGTTCCGTGCCACCTTCCCGCGTTATCGCTACGACCAGATCATGCGCCTGGGCTGGAAGATCTTCATTCCGGTCACGCTGGTATGGATCGTCGTCCTGATGGCGTTCAAGTACTACCAGATCGGTCCGTGGTCGGTCTGAGCACGGTGAGCAATCCATGAAAACTCCCGTCAGTTTCTTCAAGACGTTTTTTCTCACCGAGCTGTTGATCGGGCTCACGGTGACCATGCGGCAGTTCCTGTTCCGCCCGAACATCACGGTGCAATACCCGGAAGAGAAGACGCCGCAGTCGCCGCGTTTTCGCGGTCTGCATGCGCAACGGCGCTACGCCAACGGCCAGGAGCGCTGCATTGCCTGCAAGTTGTGCGAAGCGGTCTGCCCGGCATTGGCGATCACGATCGAGTCCGACGTGGCCGCCGATGGCACGCGTCGCACCACACGCTACGACATCGATCTGTTCAAGTGCATCTACTGCGGCTTTTGCGAAGAAGCCTGTCCGGTCGATGCGATCGTCGAGACGCGCATCCATGAGTACCACATGGAGAATCGCGGCGAGAACATCATGACCAAGGACAAGCTGCTCGCGATCGGCGAGCGCTATGAGGCGATGATTGCAGCCGACAAGGCGGCCGATGCCCGTTACCGCTGATCAGCCATGAGCATTACCGAAATTCTGTTTTGCGTCTTTTCCGCCGTGCTGGTCACAGCCGCTATCGGCGTCATTACGGCGCGTAACCCGGTGCACGCGGCGCTGTTCCTGGTGTTTGCGTTTTTCAACAGTGCGGTCCTGTGGCTGCTGCTCGAAGCGGAATTCCTGGCGATCGTGCTGGTGCTGGTCTATGTCGGCGCCGTCATGGTGCTGTTCCTGTTCGTCGTCATGATGCTCGATGTCAACGTGGCGCAGATGCGCGAAGGCTTCACCCGCTACGCGCCGCTCGGCCTGCTGATCGCAGCGCTGGTGGTGTTCGAGATCGGCAGTGTGGTGTGGGTCAAGCATCTGGGGTCCGACACGGCAGCGGCTGCCGTCGCGGCGACGGCAGAGGGCTACAGCAATACGCGCGAGCTGGGCAAAGTGCTGTACACGAAGTATCTCTATCCCTTCGAGCTGGCCGCCGTACTGCTGCTGGTCGCGATCGTGGCCGCGATCACGCTGACCATGCGGCATCGTGCCGGTCTCAAGGCCCAGGATGTGGGAGCGCAGGTAGCGGTGCGGGCGCAGGATCGAATTCGCGTCGTAAAGATGGCGGCCGTGCAGCCGGAGCCGCCGTCCGAGCCCGTGAAGCCTGAAACGGAGCACAAGCCATGATTCCTCTGGAGTGGATATTGCTGCTGTCCGGTGGCTTGTTCTCGCTCAGCGTGGCGGGCATTTTCCTGAACCGGAAGAACGTGATTCTGCTGCTCATGTGCATCGAACTGATGCTGCTGGCGGTGAACTTCAACTTCGTCGCGTTCGCCCGGCAGCTCGGCGATCTGCAAGGCCAGATCTTCGTGTTCTTTATCATGACGGTGGCGGCGGCCGAATCAGCCATCGGTCTTGCGATTCTGGTGGTGCTGTTCCGTGAGCGCAGCAGCATCAATGTCGAACATCTCGACACCATGAAAGGTTGAGCGGCGTGATTTCCCAGCAGACCCTTCTCATCATCGTTCTGGCGCCGCTGATCGCGGCGATCGCGTCCGGCCTGGCAGGCAAATTCATCGGCCGCGTGGGGGCGCATTGCGTCACGATTGCGGGTGTTGCGCTGGCGTGCGGATTGTCCGTGTCGGTCCTCGTGCAGTTGCTCAAGGGTGCGCCCAGCTTCAATGAAGGCGTCTACACCTGGCTGGTCAGCGATGGCATTCAGATGGAGATCGGCTTCCTGGTCGATCGTCTGACCGCGTTGATGATGGTGGTCGTGACGTTCGTCTCGTTGTGCGTGCATGTCTATACGATCGGTTACATGCATGAGGACCCGGGTTACCAGCGGTTCTTCTCGTACATCTCGCTGTTCACGTTCTCCATGCTGATGCTGGTGATGTCGAACAACTTCCTGCAGCTGTTCTTCGGCTGGGAAGCGGTGGGCGTCGTGTCGTACCTGCTGATCGGGTTCTGGTACACGCGCCCCTCGGCGATCTTCGCGAACATGAAGGCGTTCCTGGTCAACCGTGTCGGCGACTTCGGGTTTGTGCTCGGCATCGCTGGCGTCGTCTACTACACCGGCTCGCTGGACTACGCGACGGTATTCAGTCAGTCCGCCTCGATTGCCTCCAGCACAATGGAACTGTTTCCCGGTCATCCCTGGGAAGCCATCACCGTCGTCTGTCTGTGTCTGTTCGTGGGCGCCATGGGCAAATCGGCGCAAGTGCCGTTGCACGTGTGGCTGCCGGATTCGATGGAAGGCCCGACACCGATCTCGGCACTGATCCATGCGGCAACGATGGTGACCGCCGGTATTTTCATGGTGGCTCGCATGTCGCCGTTGTTCGAACTGTCTGAGGCGGCGCTGTCGACGGTCATCGTGATTGGCGCCACCACGGCGTTTTTCATGGGACTGCTGGGCCTGGTCAACAACGATATCAAGCGTGTCATCGCGTACTCGACCCTGTCACAGCTCGGCTACATGACGGTGGCGCTCGGTGCTTCCGCCTACAGTGCAGCGATTTTCCATCTCATGACGCACGCGTTCTTCAAGGCACTGCTGTTCCTGGCGGCCGGTTCGGTGATCATCGCCATGCATCACGAACAGGACATGCGCAAGATGGGCGGGCTGCGCAAGTATCTGCCGATCACTTACTGGACCAGCGTGATCGGCACGCTGGCGTTGATCGGCTTTCCCGGCACTGCTGGCTTCTTTTCGAAGGATGCGTTGATCGAAGCGGTCGAAGCCTCGCACATTCCGGGCGCGCACTACGCTTACTGGTGCGTGTTCCTCGGCGTGTTCATCACGGCGTTCTACAGCTTCCGTCTGGTGTTCATGACCTTCCACGGACCGGAGCGCTTCCGCCATGTGTCGCATGACGAGCACGCGGCCAATGCGCATGCAGTGCCGACGGCTCACGCCGGTCATGAGGCGCAGGGTCACGATGCACACGGTGCAACGCACGATACGCACGGCGCTGACCACGGCCATGCACCACATGGACCGGTCGAACCGCACGAGAGCCCGTGGGTGGTCACCGTGCCGCTGATGCTGCTCGCGATTCCCTCGCTCGCCATCGGCTGGGTGACGATCGGTCCGGTGTTGTTCGGTGATTACTTCGGCGGCGCGATCTTCGTCAAGGAACAGCACGATGTGCTCGGCCACATCGGCGAAGAGTTCCACGGCCCGGTTGGTTTCATCGTGCATGCCCTGCAACATCCGCCGGTTTATCTGGCACTTGCCGGATGGCTGCTGGCCTGGCTGTTTTACGTGAAGAAACCCGAGCTCCCCGGGAAGATCGCAGCGACGCTGTCGCCCCTCTACCAACTGCTCGCGAACAAATTCTATTTCGACGAGGTGTACCAGTTCCTGTTCGCCGGCGGCAGTCGCGCACTGGGGACGGCACTGTGGCGGGTCGGCGATGTCGCGATCATCGATGGCGCAGCGGTCAATGGGTCGGCCAAGCTGGTCGGCTGGCTCGCCGGTGTCGTGCGACATCTGCAGTCCGGCTATCTGTACCACTACGCGTTCTCCATGATCATCGGCCTGTCGGCGCTGCTGGCGTGGTACGTACTGCGCTGATCGCCTTTCCATCGTTCCAACACCCACAAGAACGCACGACATGCAGCTCGATTGGCCTATTCTCAGCGTCCTTCTCTGGCTGCCCATTGCCGGTGGCGTGGTGCTGCTTGCGCTCGGCGATCGTGCGGCCGGGCTGGGCCGCTGGATTGCGCTGCTGACGACGTTGCTGGCGTTTGCCATCTCGACGCAGCTCTATACGAATTTCGATCTCACGACGGCGCAGATGCAGTTCGTCGAGAGGCTGCCATGGATTCCGGGATTCAACTCCTTCTATGCGCTGGGCGTCGACGGCATTGCAATGCCGCTGATCGTGCTGACGACGTTCATTACACCGCTGGTGATCATCGCCGGCTGGTCCGTAATCGAAAAGAAACCGGCGCAGTACTTTGCGGCGTTTCTGATTCTGGAAGGCCTGATGATCGGCGTGTTCGCGGCCACCGATGCCTTGCTGTTCTACCTGCTGTGGGAAGCCATGCTGATTCCGATGTTCATCATCATCGGTATCTGGGGCGGAACGCGGCGGGTATACGCGACGATCAAGTTCTTCCTGTACACCTTCCTGGGCTCGGTGCTGATGCTGGTCTCGCTGGTGTACATGTACCTGCAGACCTGCGAAGCCGGCAGCTGCTCCTACGCGATTGCCGATTTCCAGAGCTTGTCGCTCGACATGGAGTCGCAAAAGCTGATCTTTCTGTCGTTCCTGGCCGCCTTTGCGGTCAAGGTGCCGATGTGGCCGGTGCACACCTGGCTGCCGGATGCACACGTCGAAGCGCCGACCGGTGGCTCGGTCATTCTGGCCGCCATCATGCTGAAAATGGGCGGCTACGGTTTCCTGCGCTTCGCCTTGCCGATCACGCCGGATGCCAGCGAGGCGTTCGACTGGCTGGTGATTTCGCTGTCGCTGATCGCGGTGGTGTACATCGGCTTCGTGGCGCTGGTGCAGACGGACATGAAGAAGCTGATCGCCTATTCGTCCATTGCACATATGGGATTCGTCACACTGGGTTCGTTCCTGGTGTTCGAATTGGTGCGCGTCAACGGCGATGCGCGCGGCGCAGCGATGGGGCTCGACGGTGCCATGGTGCAGATGATTTCGCACGGCTTGATTTCG
>JAIBJL010000259.1 GCA_020029545.1 Gammaproteobacteria bacterium | reverse complement strand
CCATGCCGGCTGACGGTGTCCGATCCACGCACGGCGGATTCGAGCCGCCGTGCGGTAGCCTGCAATACTTCATCGCCCACCGTGTGACTCCAGGTGTCGTTGATCTGTTTGAAGTCATCGAGATCAACGAACAGCACCGCAACCCGCGACTCGTTGCGCTTGGCGACGGCGACGGCGTGCTCCAGACGGTCCAGCATGAGTGCCCGGTTGGGCGTATCGGTGAGCGCATCGCGCTGGCTGGCGCGAGTCAGTGCGTCGAGATCGCGCACGGCCGTTTCGGCCAGTTGATCGGCGTGCAGCGACGAAAGTATCAGCTGCTCGTTGGCCTCGACCACGTGACCTGTCCAGGCCGGATCATCGTCGCGCCGCAGCTCAGCGGCGATGCGCAATACTTGCGTTACTTCGTCGAGTAGCCGCGGCGGATTCGCATCCGCAGTGGCCGATGCGGCTTCCTGTTCCTCAAGCTCCGATCGCTCGTTCACGGCGGTTCCTCGCTGGCGGACTCGTTCCGCGCACCGCGTCGGGTCGGTCTGCCACCCAGCAGCCCTTCCTGACCGGTCAGCATCCCACCCAGCTTGATGCCATCCGCATCGATCTCGAACAGGCGCAACTCGTTCGAATGCTGACTGGCGCGCACTTTCACCACGGCCATCATGCGTTGCAATCGACTGTCGACTTCGATGTACCGCTGCACGATGATCGCATCGACCAGAAAGGCCGTGCCATACGGGCTGAAGCGCAGATCGGTGTATCTGTCCTCCAGCTCTGAGGTCATCAGCACGGTAGCGCCGGTCTTGGCCAGCGCAGCCATCATGCGCGCCATGGATTCGCGGAAGTTCTCCTGAAACGTCGGCGCCAAGGCGAGTTCGAAACCGGAGAGCGAATCGATGACGACGCGAGTGGCCTTGAGTCGTTTGATCTCTGCAATGAGCAGCTGCGAAACCTCATCCACCGACACGGTCACCGACCGCGTATCCACAACGCCGATCTGCCCGCTGTCAATGAGCCTGGCGATGACCTCGCCGCGTGATTTATTGGCACGCTGCTCGAACGCCGCGATGACTCCGGTCTCCTTGCGGCGCGCACCTTCAGTCAGAAAGGCCGCGGCCAAGATGCTCTTGCCTGAGCCCGATGGACCGGCGACCAGCACGGAATACCCGCTCGGGAGTCCCCCACCCATCATCTCATCCAGCCCAGGTACTCCCATGTTCAATCGAGTCGCACCCGTCACGGGAGCTGAAACTTCGCCCGACTCTTCGACTTGAGGCGGTGCAAATACGCGGATGCCAGCGCAGGTGATGCGAAACGTATGCAATCCCGGCAGCGTGGGCTGTCCGCGCAATTTGGATATTTCCATTTTGCGCACCACAGAATTGCGCTCGATACTCTGACGCATCCAGATCAGGCCGTCCGCGACGGTGAAGATCGGGTTCGGTTCGTGCTCGGAAAAATACTCGCCGATCAGAAAGCTCGTGGCCTGCCAGCTGGTCATCAGTATTCCCAGCTGCTGAATGAACTGCTGCAGATTGAGAAACGAACTGCCGCCGGCCTTGCCGGCAAGCATGACGGAACGAAAGGAATCGACGCATACCAGTGACGGACCATGGGTCTGCACGGCAACAGCGATGCTTTCGAGTACCTTTTCCAGGTTGCCCGATGCAGCGTCATCGCCCAGATTGATGAAGTGAATGGACTTGCCGACTTTGCTTTCGTCGAAGAAGTCGAACTGCTGCTGGTAGCGCAGCATCTTGAGCGGCGGCTCGCCCAGCACCGTAAAGTACAGCGCAGGACGCGCGGGCGTGGCCAGAGCAAACATCAATTGATGAGCCAGCGTGGTCTTGCCCGATCCAGGCGGTCCGGCAATCAGATTGAACGAGAACTCCGGCAGCCCTCCGCCGAGGATCTGATCGAGTCCTTCGATATTCGTTGTCAGTCGGTTGATCGTTGCTTTGGTCATGATTCCATTCCCTGCACGGCAGAGCTGCCTGAAGTCCGGTCCCAGACGACACTCAGCAGCCGTTCGGTGAGGGATTCGCCAATGAGATTGCCCAGCAGACCGTAGAAAGCGGCTAACCCTGCGCTGTGCGCATCGGCCGCCACAGTACTGGGTTGATGCAAGAGTGCTTTGCGTAATGCATCGAACTCACCGGAATCGAGCGCGGTGGCATGCACCGGACCCAACCAAGGAAAGTCCACCCGGGCCTGGTGCAGGCTGCGTTGATAGAGCGCACAGACGCCTCGGGGACCAATGACGGGCAATAGCGCCGCATGGATGTCGTGCCACGTCGTTACTGCGGTAGTGGCGATCTGCTGGGAATCCGCGCCCTGTGCTGCCAGATCTGCGAGTGCCGCCATTGAGGCGACCAGTCGCTCCCTGTGCATGCTCGATGCTCCTTAAGTACGCTAGCGGACTACGCTACGCTCATTCGCATCACTGCCTTGATGTATTTGCCACGCCCGCAGATTGCGACTTTCCGGCAGGTTGGAACTTGTTCAAAAGCCCCGAGGTTGAGTTAAGGGATATGATGCGGTGAATTAAGGACGCCACCCTATGAAAATCACCAAGGCGTTGCGACCAATGATCGGCCGACGCCGATCGTGCAGGGATTCAACTCAATCAGCGGATCGGAAGTGTGAAGCTGAACGTCGCACCCTTGCCGGGTTCACTTTCGACCCAGATCTGCCCGCCGTGTCATCTGCCAGAACCGCTGGAATACATGCGGCAACACCGCCGCCGAAATCAGGAGCCGTTGTCGCGCAGGGTGCAGGGACGTTATCGATGCCGCTGCACTTCGCAGCGTGTCCTCTGTAGGAGCTAGACCGTAGTCGCCGACGACGCGGCCGTCCTCATGAGCCACGATGAGCGCCGTGAATCCTTTCTCCTGATTCGACAGAGCGCGTTTTCAGCCAATGGTCGAGCGCCGCCTTGCCGCACGCAGGAAAACTGTGAAAGGTCGTGAGTCGCGGTCGGAGTGGTTCGAGCTGAGAGCATCAAGGCTTGAGGGCCGTCACTTCCGCGGTCCGCTCGCCTCCCAAGGTGCGGGGCGCTTGAACAACTCCGCCCTCTGATACCGCAGTGGCCGGCTCAGCGAGCGCTTTCATCAACCAAGCGAGTTCCACCGCGGCACGCCATCGCCATGTGGTTGCGTGACTTTGCTGGTTGCGTGACTTTGCGGGACGCAAGATCGAGCGCGGAAATCTGCGCAATCCACGAGTGCTCGGCTGCCGTGGATACACCCTTCATCATTGGCCATCATTGGCGGCCGTTTCCGCGTTCGCGATGCCCTCAACGCTGGGCAGCATTCGATAAGGGCATCCAGCCCCTGCAACAGGCAGATATCGCGCGCTGGTCGCCGAGCCGGTGTCCCGGCTCGGCGACCAGCAGCAGCGTCAGAGAGGCTTCCCGTCAGGACCAAACGTAACTGTCACACCCTTGGCGTCCACGCCCTCGCGGTTGTTGTCGTGACAGTTGTACTCCAGTATCGGGTAGTCCGAAGCCTGGCGTCGGAACGTGCCCTTGCTCTTCCACGGCTCGGTCAGGGTTCCCGGGTCTGTCATCGTGATCTCCACTTCGATGAGGCCGGGCGAGATCTCGCGGTAGCGTTCGACAACCTTCAGCTGTTCGGTATGTCCAACACCGATCATTATTGATGTGTCGTCTCGCAACCCCACCGTTTCGACCACCAGCGTATCGCCTTCCCAGTAGCCGGTGGAGAAGCCATTAAAGGTGTAATCCAAATCCTCCGGACCGGGAACCTTGCGGCCGTCCGTGAAGATGCGGCGTATCTGGCTCTCCATTTCGTACAGGATCACCACCCGGTCGGGCAGGACGATGAATTCCTGGGGCATGGTGCTCCGGATGATCATCGGAACGCCAGGCCATTTGCACTCTGCACCGTCTCCGAACGGCTTACCCTCTTGGATTGCACGCAATGTGTCCATTAGCTTCTTTTGGCCCTCAGGCTTCAACTTCGGCAGGTCGGCTGGCGACAGCTTAGGCATTGAGGGGGCTCCCGTTACGGGGTCGATTTTGACGCCGGAACGGTGCAGCCATACTCCACTCCAATCTAATCCTTTGGGAGGCGTCTTGCTCCGCTCGGCCGCCGAGACGGCGCCGGCGCAAAGAATAAAAACCAGGACCAATCCGACGCTTCTCAACATTGTCAATTCCCCTTACGTGTGTTTTGCCTTAGTCATGCGGGATCTGCGCGACCTACTACTCGAGAGGTTGCTGCGATCCGCCGTTAAAGCCCAGGACCTTGCCATCGGGAAGGACGGCTTTCGATAATGACCCGCCAGGCGAACCGGTCCTCAGTGGGTTAATAGTGATCTCCACCTTGTCGCCCGGCTTGAAGGTGTTGCGCCGGATACCGGTGCGCGTCAGCTGGTTCGGCGAGCGCCACTCGATGCTCCATTCGACTTCCTTGCCGTCAGGCCCGGGCACCATCAGTTGGACCCAGCAGTGCGGCGCGGTCCACTGGAACTCCTTTACAGTGCCATTGAGGACCACCGTCTTTTTCATATCGAACATAGCGAAGGAGTGGTGTGCCATGGCCGGCATGGCGACCAGGGTCGCAAGGGCAATGGCGATTCTCTTGAAGTTCATGATCGGGCCTCGTGTCTCTGGAATGGCTGTAACAGTCGATCAGCGCGGCTAAGTCTACCCGCTAAGGGACTCGCCGTCATGATCGAGAAAGTAAGTGATTGTGATTGTACCTGGGCTAACACCGTTGCGGCGTCTGCCCATAGCCTGGCAAGCACCAGGTTCAACACCGCTGGGTCGCGCCCTCGCGGTAGATGCTGATCCCGGCCTCCGGGAAATGCTGACCTCGACTACAACGACAAGTTATTGTTGATTTTACTATTTCTGTTGGAGAAAGACCATGCGGGTGCTTTGCGAGCGGCTCGCGTTCGACAAATTAATTCGCCGATAACACCTGTTGCGCTATTCACGCACGGCGTGCCGCCGAATCTTGCCGGCGATGGTCTTCGGCAGCTTCGCAAGCACAGTGACGATGCGAGGCACCTTGCAGGACGCGAGGTGTTGACTGCTATGCGCGATCACTTCAGCCTATTCAAGCGTCGCCTCGCGCAAGGCTGGAGCAGGTATAGCACCTCCTCGACCTCACACGGCCAATATTGAAACCCGCTGGCGATGATGACGTCCTTACTTGCGATCGACGAGATAGGTCTAGCCCTGTTCATCCATCAGACCCACGTCGCCGGAGCGCATCCACCCGTCGTGCCATGGGGTCGATAATGCCTCAAGGATCAGAATGAAAGAACACGGTCAGTTCCGGCTGCTGCTGCAGCGTCGCTTCGCGCCGTTCTTCGCGACGCAGGCGCTGGGCGCGTTCAATGACAATGTGTTCAAGAACGTACTGGTGATTCTGGCCACCTACCATGCGAGCAGTTACACGACGCTCGAACCCGAACTGCTCACGAATATCGCCGGCGGTTTGTTCATTCTGCCCTTCGTGCTGTTCTCCGGCATCGGCGGCCAACTGGCGGATCGCTACGACAAGACCCTGGTGCTGCGCGCGGTCAAGGCGTTCGAGATGGTGATCATGGGAGTCGCCGCCGTCGGCTTTTCGACTGCGAACATCCGAATACTGCTGGGCGCTCTGTTCATGCTTGGCATGCATTCGACCTTCTTTGCACCGGCGAAATACGGCTTGCTGCCTGAGGTGCTGAGCGACAAGGAACTGGTCGGCGGCAACGCGCTGGTCGAAATGGGAACGTTCGTGTCGATTCTGCTGGGCACGCTGCTGGCGGGCATCCTGGCGAATCACGGCGAGACGGGCGGCATCATAGCGACACTACTGGGCGTTGCGATCTTCGGGTTCCTCGGCAGTCTCTTCATTCCGCGTCTGCAACCGGCGGCACCCTCGCTGAAAATCGACTGGCGCCCGTGGACGTCGACCTGGCAGAACATTGTCGCAGCACGCGCATCGAAAGCAGTGTTCCTGTCCATTCTCGGTATCTCGTGGTTCTGGTTCTACGGTGCGCTGGTGCTGGCACAGCTGCCGCTGTATTCGTTGAAGGTGCTGGGCGGCGGCGAGGAAGTCGTCACGCTGATGCTGGTGATCTTCTCCGCTGGAGTGGGCATCGGCTCGTTACTGTGCGAGCGTCTGTCCGGTCACAAAGTCGAAATCGGCCTGGTGCCCTTCGGATCGATCGGCCTGACGGCGTTCGCAGTCGATTTGTATTTTGCCACTCCGGCGGCACCGGCTGCCGCCGCACTCAGTGCCAGTCAGTTCCTGAACCTCAACGGCTCCTGGCGCATCCTGATCGATCTCGGCCTGATCGGTGTGTTCGGCGGATTATTTATCGTGCCGCTCTACGCGCTCATTCAGCAGCGCGCACCGCGCAGCGCCATGTCGCGGGTGATCGGCGCCAACAGCATCATCAACGCGGTGTTCATGGTCGCCGCGGCGCTGTTGGGCGCCGTTGCGTTGCAGGCGGGTCTATCCATTGCGCAGTTGCTGCTGGCGACCGGCATTCTCAATGCATTCGTCGCGATCTACATCTACAGTCTCGTGCCGGAATTCCTGCTGCGTTTCATCGCGTGGCTGCTGGTGCATTTCATCTACCGCCTGGAAAAACGCGGCATCGAAAACATTCCGGCGGAAGGTCCGGCGCTGTTGATCTGCAATCACGTCGGCTTTGCAGATGCGATCGTGATTTCCGCCGCCGCCCCGCGCCCGATCCGCTTCATCATGGAAAGCAGCATTTTCCGGATTCCCGTGCTGAGCACGATTTTCCGCGGCATGAAAGCCATCCCGGTCGCGCCGGCGAAGCAGGATCCGCAAGTGTACGAGCGTGCCTTTCAGATCGTCGCTCAGGAATTGCGCGACGGAAATCTGGTCTGTATTTTTCCTGAAGGGCGACTTACGGCGAACGGCGAAATCGGAGAATTCCGCGCCGGCATGATGCGCATTCTCAAGGAAACTCCAGTGCCAGTCGTGCCGCTCGCATTGTCGGGGCTGTGGGACTCGATGTTCTCGCGCAAGTATGGATCGGTGTGGCAACGCTGGCCGCGACGCTTCTGGCCGAAGATTTCGTTGAGCGCTGCAGC
>JAIBJL010000591.1 GCA_020029545.1 Gammaproteobacteria bacterium | reverse complement strand
CGGCGCGAAGCGCTGCAATGCGAGGGTCGCGATGCGTTGGCCCATGAGTTGACCCGCTTCGTTGGAGAAGCGGAAATGCACGCCGGCTTGTGTTCGCGAAAGGCTTGACGCTGTCATGAATGAATTCCAATCGTTGAATGTGAGCGTCATGGGAAGCGGGACGTTGTCGCTGTGCACGACCACCGGACCCGGCGTCTCCGCTGCAAGCAGTCCTGCGATCAATCCAGATGCAACGCAATGTCCGCACGGATATTCGGGATGATTGGGGGTCGATAGCACCGGCTGCCAGTCGGCATCGCGTTCGGTCGCTCGATTACCGTCGCGATCTGCGTTGCGGATCGCGTTGTAGGGTCTCCATGTCAGGTAGCGCATCTTGGCGATTGCCGTCATGGCATTGCTGTCGTGCTGCGCCATGCGGATCAGCGCCCAGAAGCGCGCCCGATCGACCAGTCGCGGCTTGCCCGCCGCGATGGTACGAGTCATCTCGTCGAGGTTCATGCCTGCAAGAAAGCGCGCATTGCCGCGCGCGGCAGGCGTCGCGCCTGCTTGGCCGAGGCCGCCGATCTCCTTCACTTCATTGAAATCCTGAGCGTAGCGTTCGCTCTGCAGCGACGGTGGCGGTGGTGGCATGACTTCATCCCACGATTGCAGAAAGAAGGGGCGTGCGCGCAGCGACCACGGCGCAATGATCGAGGGCATCGGCGGCGTGAACTGACCGGGTTCGCCGAGCGGACGATACGCGGGCGCTTCCGGTCCATCGAACAGTCGGCGTTCCATGACCGCCGCGGCCGTTGCGACGCCGAGCCGTAAGCCCGCTTCGCGCTCGATACCTTCCGGCACGTCGGTCAGACAGATGCGCAGCGCTTCATCGAGCAAGTCTTTTTGGTCGGGCTTCAAGCGCACGAGAACCGCATGAGCGCCCGCTGCTATCGCTGCAGATGCCTTTTCTGTCGCAGGGTCGAGGGCGAGATAGCTGCGGTAGACTGGATCGATGCGGTTCGCCGCCTCGAACATCGTGAGCGCAACCAGCGTGGACGCGGACCGGGCAACTTCGTCCTGCAACGGCGCAGCGACGGGGCGGCCACCGATATTCGGCTGGGCAAGCTCATCCCATTCGGAGACGATTTCCGCGTGCGCACACAATGCGCCGAGCAACAGCAAGACGAGGAGCAGGCGAGGCATAGTGGGGTTCCTTGTATCGAGCGAAGGCTGCCCATGCTGGTCATCGGTCGCCGCTGAATCAAGTGATATAACTGCACCGATATGATGAACAAAATTGATCTCTCGCGAGTCGATCTCAACCTGCTGGTGCTGTTCGACGCAGTGATGCAGGAGCGCCATGTCGGTCGCGCCGCTCGCAAATTGCATCTGTCGTCCTCGGCCGTGAGTCATGGCCTCGGTCGCTTGCGGCAGCTCGTGAAGGACCCGCTGTTCCTGCGGCAGCCAAAAGGCGTCGTGCCTACCGAACGCGCGAATCTGCTGGCCGCACCCGTTGCCGACATCCTGCTGCGCACGCGTCAAGTGATCGCGGGGGCGGAGCAATTCGAGCCGAAGAAGTGTCGTCGCCGTTTCATGCTCGGTGCGCCCGATGCCGCGTCCGCCGTGCTATTGCCGCGCCTGCTCGCCAATATCCGGCGAACCGCGCCGGGCGTCGATCTTGGCGTGCGTAATCTGGTGGGACGATTCGAGATGGCGCTCGACGAGCTCGATCAGCGCACGCTCGATGTGGCGGTTCTGCCGCTCGAGGGACTGCCTGCACGCTTCGTTTGCCGCAAGCTGTACGACGAGGATTTCGTCATCGTGCGGCGTAAAGGCCACCAGCTTGGCAGAAACCCGAGCTTGGCCGAGTACAGCGCGGCGCCGCATCTGCTTGTCTCGGTGGCAGGCGATCCCACGGGATCTGTCGATCAGATCCTGGCAAAGCAGGGTTTAAGCCGGCGAGTCGTGCTGACGGTTTCCAATTTCATGCAAGCGCTTGCGGTCGTTGCCGAGTCGGATCTCGTGGCAGCGTTACCTCGGCACTTCGTTGTCAAACATGCTGCACGTTACGGTGTGGTGAGCGTCGAACCGCCGATGCCGCTGATGCCATCGCCGCTGTCGGCGATCGCACCTCGGGTGGCGTTGGCCGATGCGGGCATCGCATGGTTGATGGACGTGCTCGAGCGGACGGCAAAAACCGTGACCGGTTCACGTCGCAGCAACTACCGGATCGGCAAATAGATAGCAGTCAACAGGCTGAACAGCGCGATACGCGCGATGGGGGTTATACGAAAGAGCAGCATTGTTCGCACGGATTCAGAGGCACGGCCAGCACTGCTGAATGAGCATCAGTGGCCAGGTGATGTCGTTGAGCTGCAACTGGCGCACGATGAGACGCGAGCCAGCTACAACGCTGCGCAGCACTTGCCGAAGCGGCGCGAGATGATGCAGTGGTGGGCGGACTATCTCGACGATCTCAGGGCCGCGACCAGCAGATGGTGCCAAGGTCGTGCCGATCCGATGGAAAAGCTCGCGCTAGCGCGAAACGGTCGTTTATAGTATATTTGCTATATGGTTGCTGGGCAGGAACTGAAGTGATCGTCCCCAAGGAACTGAAGGAGATCCATTGGCGGGGAGATTCGCGCAAGGTAGC
>JAIBJL010000590.1 GCA_020029545.1 Gammaproteobacteria bacterium | reverse complement strand
CCCTCGACCGCCAGCATCTTGTGCCGCGCGCCCATGATTTCGCCATCGTCGGTCCACGCCGTCACCTCGAGGCATTCGGGCAGCGTATCGCGCGAAATGGCGAGCGAATGATAGCGGGTCGCAGTCAGCGGGTTGGGCAGACCGGAAAACACACCGACGTCGGCATGGCGGATCTGCGAGGTCTTGCCGTGCATGAGGGTCTTGGCGTGCACGATGTCGCCGCCGAATGCCGCGCCGATGCTCTGGTGGCCGAGGCAGACGCCGAGCAGCGGAATCCTGCCGGCGAACTCGCGGATCAGCGGCACCGAAATGCCCGCTTCGGCCGGCGAACACGGCCCCGGCGAGATGACGATGCGCTCGGGCGCCATCGCCTCGACTTCCGCCAGCGTGATCGCGTCGTTGCGCACCACGCGCACGTCCTCGCCCAGCTCGCCCAGGTATTGCACCAGGTTGTAGGTGAACGAGTCGTAGTTGTCTATCATCAGCAGCATACAGAGCCTATCATATTGATTTCACTAATTGATGTCGCCGACACTAGCCACTTTTGTCCGGTATCTTATCCGGTTTTTCCGCCGCTGCAAATCGAGCAGAACCCTCTAGCACCGGGAAAACATACCATTATCCAGCGGAGACCCAGTACTTCACTTGTCGCCGCGCATCGTTGAGGCGCAAGAGTCCGACGAGCGAATTCGTTCGGGAGTTGACGAAATGGTCCCTGGCAGAGTCACCGTCAATGACGTGGAGGAGTTTGGGTCTGGGCCAATCGTTCTTTGGCCACAAACCGTTTGGGGATCCGCATCGTCTTCGATGCTAGGCTTGAATCATGACAGAAGGAACGAAGGACCTGATGAACGGACGCAACGTACTTGAGATGGATGCTGCGTTGGAAGGAGCCCGAAGGGCGACTGGAAGTGCAGCATCCATCTCCCCGCGGGCCGACCCGGAAGCTAAAAAACTGGGACCGCAATCCACAAAACCCGGCGAAGCTTGGGTCTAATCCGGCGAGTTCGCCTTCGGTGCTCATGCTCGCTGCCTCACGTCGCGATCGAATCAGCTGGTTGAATTGGGTCGGTTCGCGGTTTCGGCGATCCGGCCGGCCTTTCTTCAGCGGCCTCACTCGTTGGTAGGTTGTCGGATGAAATCAGCATAGCACCCGCTCCGTCGGACACCAGAGAATCAACTGGGGTGCCCTGCCCTTTTGGCGGCTGAACATTCTGTTGCGAACTGCCCGTCGTCTGCTGCGCCGCTTGCTTGGCAGCTTCATTCATCCGCCGGCGCAGTCCATCGGCCAACGCTCTGGCGGACTTTGGCGACTTCGTCACGGCTCGCTTGAACAGCGCACGCCGGCGGTCAATTTCCGCCGGCGTAATGACCTCGAGAATTTCGAGCGTCCGAAGCATCGGCATGAGCTGGTCGAACTGTTGCAGGCACTCGAGATAGCGGCGACCAAACGACGAGATGACGCCGACCTGCTGTTCGAGGGGCATCGTGTCGTAGGTCGCCTCCGAGGTGATTCCTTCGTTCTTGAACAGCAGGCGGGCTCCCTCGATCGCACTGATCAGTTCGTCCTTCACACGGACCAGGCTCGACCGGATCGCCTCCTCGACTTTCTCGACGTCCTCGGTCGCCAGCCGGATGCGGGCGATGTCGGAAATGAAATGGGCATTGAGTTGAAGTGAATGAAAGTAGCGCACGAAGACGCGCTTCGCTTCGGGGCTCTTCAGGCTGACGATCTGTTTGAGACTTGCCTGCTCGACGCGCCGGTAATCGCCGACAGCTTCACGCGCCAGAATGCGCTGGTTGACCGCGCCCTCATCCAGTCTCACGTTTGCGGGTCCGTTCATGTGCCTCTCCGGTGGGTTGTCCTGACACCGATGATCCGGCCGATCCGCAGCGCAACGCCAGGAGAAATACCCCCTAAATTGGGCCGCTTTCGACGTTAGCCCCCAGCAAACCAAAATTCGTGGTTGACACCCGGATTCCGCGGGCTTATTTTTCAGTCATCGCAGCAGCTAGCCCTGCGTCATCATCAGGCCAGCCCCCAAGACATCAGCGCGCTTGCGCGCTTTTCACCGCGAACCGGGTCCGTTTTGGATTCGTATTCGCTATAGCTACCGTCGAAAGATCTTGCAAGGCGTGGTGTTGTCACGCGCTGCAAGGTTTGCTCGATCGGTAGCTGGCACACCGATCCGGCGGCTCACGCCGCCCTTCCAAGCCAGCCCAGTAGCCTGACCGTCCGGTCGGGTTTCATCTCACCCTGCGGGGGCAATTGCGCCCGCCTGGGAGGGTTGCCTTCGTCTCATCCAGGAGGCAACTATGCTCAATAGCCTTGGGTCGCCGACCCGTTCACTTTCGGGCACTGTGGGAGCGGCATCGCCGCGGTCGCAGTCGCGTGATCCGGTTCGCTTGTTCGAGGATCGCGATGCGGCTGTACCCGAGCCGATCGAACGCGACATCGGCAACGACAGCGATCCCGCGGCCCCATGGTCCGAGGAAGACGTCGTCCTGCTTCACTGGTTGCTCCTCAAGCAGGTGCAACGCCTGGCGGATCCCGAAACGCCGTTCGCGGAGAAGATCTGGACGCTCAACTGGGTGTTCACCGATCCGGAGAAGGATGCCCTGCCGTTCTCCTTCG
>JAIBJL010000258.1 GCA_020029545.1 Gammaproteobacteria bacterium | reverse complement strand
ACGTCGGGCTTCGCTTTGGTCGATCAGGAGGCGGAGGTGGGCCTGCGGTCAATGGCAGTTCCCTTATGGGCTGCGAACCAGCACGTGGGTGCTGCCCTGACGGTGACGGTTCACAGGATGAGTGCAAGGCAACTGCAGAAAGACGTACTGCCCGAATTACTCAAAGTACAGCGAGCCGTACAGCACTTGGATCGTCTGACTTAGCCGGTGCCTGATTTATGTTTATGTGTGTTGAGATCGCTGCCCAGTAGGGCGAGAGGCAAGTATGGCGAAAGAAAGCTCGGGATTTTCTCGGGAGTTGTTGGATCAACGGTGGGCGGGTCGTAGAATCCGCCGAAATGCAGGGGTGCCTCTCTGATGCTCCCAAGCACATTCCTTCACGAAGCGCTTCCTTCGCGTGTGTTGTTTGGCCGCGGCACACTCTCGCGCGTTTCCGAAGAGGCGCAACGTCTCGGCATGCACCGCGCCCTTGTGCTCACCACCCCACAGCGAGCGGATCAAGGCGAGCAGGTGCGTGCGTTGCTGGGAAGTGCCGGCAGCGGGCTCTTCACAAACGCGCGAATGCACACGCCCACCGATGTGACCGAACAAGCGTGCCGCGAGGTGACGAGTCTAGGCTGCGACGGTGTAGTCGCAATTGGCGGTGGATCGACGACCGGGCTCGCGAAGGCGATCGCGCTACGAACGGACCTGCCGCAAATCGTCGTGCCCACGACCTACGCCGGATCGGAAGTCACCGCTATCCTGGGTGAGACGGAAGGTGGGCGCAAAGTGACGCAGCGAACGCTGAAGGTCCTGCCGGAAACGGTCATCTATGACGTCGACCTCACCCTCGGCTTGCCGGTTTTCATTTCGGTCACCTCCGGGCTCAATGCCATCGCGCATGCCGCCGAAGCACTCTACGCGCCGCAGGTCAGTCCCATCGTCGCCATGACCGCCGAAGAAGGTGTGCGCACCTTGGTCCACGCGCTTCCGCATCTGGTCGATGATCCCCTGGATGTCGATGCTCGTGCCGAAGCGCTCTATGGTGCCTGGCTATGCGGCGTGTGCCTTGGACTGGTCGGCATGGCGCTGCACCACAAGCTTTGTCACGTGCTCGGCGGGACATTCAACTTGCCGCATGCGGAGACCCACAGCGTCATGTTGCCGCACGTGCTTGCCTACAATTTGGCTGCAAGCGAAGAGGCGCGCATGCGGCTCGGACGCGCAATGGGCGCGGACGACCCCGCGCTCGCCCTCCGTAACCTGGCCGAGCGGCTCGGTGCCCCCACGGCGCTTCGCGCAATCGGCCTGCCCGAGGGTGGCATCGCCGAGGCCGCACGCATCGCAGTGAGCAGTCCCTATCCCAATCCCCGCCCATTTGATGAGGCGGCGATCGCGGCTCTGCTGCGGCGAGCGTGGGCGGGTGAGCGGCCTGCCACTGTGTGAGCGGAACCCGAATCCCGGCATCCGAATCCCACAGAGCTTTATGATGAAGGATGTCGCGAGTCAGTGTACGGCTCACGAAACGCCAGGCAAGATGGGGATGTCGATCGCTGGCGACGATGCTCAGGCAATCGAGTGGGCTTCGCGTCTGATACGTGACATCGGTTTCGCCACGCGCTTCGCTACGATCACTTCAGTCCGACAGGCTGCTAGCCTTCAATCGATACGTATTCGATAGATACCTGTCGATGGGTTGATCTGTTCACTGCCGCCGCGACCGGAGCGGCTTGCCGTTGGCATGGCCGGGCGAGCGGTTCGTCATACACCCCATTGGCTGCGCGGTCCTATCATGTCACCATGACAGGATGATGACAGTCAGCGTGAATTCCTGGTGGGCATCCCTGTGCGTAGTTGCCGCAATCAATGTCCTGGCGTGGTCTGCCTCCGCCGTCCTGCTCTACCGCCGGCAGGATTCGCAGACACTTGAAGCGTTTGCGCTGCTGCGCCTGCAGCTGGTCCTGTCCGCCGTCTACGTCGCGGGCTGCGCATTCCGGTCGATCGTCCCGGTATACGACGTGCCGCGCGTCGTGATGCTCGATTCATGGATTTCCAGCGTCTTCGTAGGACGTTCCGTCGCTACCGTCGCCGAGTTGTGTTTCGTCGCGCAATGGGCGCTGCTGTTGAATGCGATTTCCCGGACGACCGGCAGTGCGCTGGGCCGAACCGTAGCAATGATGCTGGTGCCGCTGATTGCCATCGCCGAAGTCTGCTCGTGGTATTCCGTGCTCACCACCTCGAATATCGGGCATGTCGTCGAAGAGTCGATCTGGGGATTCTGCGCCGCCGCCGTGGTCGCCAGCCTGGTCGTGATCTCGCCGCGTTGCACCGGCGCATTGCGTCAGCTGCTCAATGTCTGCTGTGTCGCTGGGATCGCCTACGTTGCCTACATGTTCCTCGTCGATGTTCCGATGTACTGGACACGCTGGATCGCCGACGAGGCCAATGGGCACTTGTATCTGAGCGTCGGGCAGGGGTTGACCGATGTCGCAAGTCGCTGGCGTGTGTCGCATCGCTGGGAAGACTGGCAGCATGAGGTCGCCTGGATGTCGCTGTATTTCAGCGTTGCCGTGTGGCTGAGCATTGCGCTGATTCACGCACCGGTATCGATGACGCGTGCCATCGCCCGCGACCGGCGCTCGTCATCGGTCGTGGTGCAAACCACCCGATGAGACGTTGCAGGTCGGGGTTAGCCGGCAATGCGCAGGACATCAACAACCCGTAAGACGTCGGGTTGAAACCAGGCGGACACGTCCGGGCGCTGTTCGTGCAGAACAGCTACGCCGCTATCGCCGCGATCACACCGACCAGAAGCGTGCGCAACGGCGCTGCGTCCGCCGCGGACTGCGTGTTCGTCGCAGCGGTATCGTCATCAGCGACAGCCCGTCCTCGCGGGTGCCCCGGGTGGCGGGTCGGGATCTTTGTCTGCACGCATCGAGATCTTGGGGCAACGCAGCCCGATTTGTTTCCGATAGCGTGGCTGTCTGCCAACTAGTGAGAGACCAACAAAGATGTCGCAAGAAAGCGAGCCGCTGGCATAAAGAATCCATAAAGGCGCAGCGGACCTCGTTTCCTTTAAGCTTCTGGATGTCGCGGTTCGGCCGCCGTATTCAAAATGATTTCCCCTATGGCCGAGGATCGAGATCCGGCTTGTCAGTCCACAGTTCATGTGGGTGCCTCAGTCGAAGGTGCATCGCGCAGGGCGCTCACAATCGGCGCGCTGGGCGTCGTCTTTGGCGATATTGGGACCAGCCCTCTATACGCATTCAAGCAGTGCTTCACTGCTCCCCACGGCGTGGCCTTGAATGAAGCCAATATCATGGGGATCCTATCGCTGATCTTCTGGTCATTGATGGTGGTCATTTCCATCAAGTACGTGGCGATCATGTTGCGGGCGGATAACCGCGGCGAGGGCGGAGTCCTGGCGCTGAGCACACTCGTTGGCAGTGCGACCCGCAATTGGAAATTGTGGGCTCCAGTTTCCACGGTGGGGGTTCTTGGCGCGGCGCTATTCTTTGGTGACGGAATGCTCACACCTGCAATTTCGGTATTGAGCGCCGTCGAAGGTGTCACGATTGCGGCACCCGCGCTGCAGTCCTCGGTGATCCCCGTAACGCTGGGAATCCTGACCGCGCTGTTCGCTGCTCAGAGCAAAGGAACCGATAAGGTGGGCCGTGTGTTCGGCCCGATCATTATCGCGTGGTTTTTGAGTTTAGGCGCACTCGGTATGGCGCGAATCATCGAAGCACCGAAAATTCTCGGCGCGCTCAACCCTCTCCATGCGGTGCGTTTCTTCGCCGACAATGGCGTACACGGGTTCCTGGTGTTGTCAGCGGTGTTTCTGGTTGCAACCGGCGGCGAGGCCCTGTACGCAGACGTCGGACATTTCGGTCGCATTCCCATCCGCAACGCATGGGTGTACCTGGTGCTCCCTGCTCTAACACTCAATTATCTCGGCCAGGGTGCCCTCGTCCTTCATGACCCAGACGCAATACGCAGTCCCTTCTATTTATTGGCAGCGCCATGGATGCTAGTTCCGCTCATTCTACTGGCAACGGCGGCAACCATCATTGCATCTCAAGCAGTCATCTCGGGCGTGTTCTCGGTGGCCAGTCAGGCGATGAATCTTGGTTATCTGCCTCGCCTGCGCGTGCTTCATTCCTCGGCTGCATCGATGGGACAGATTTACGTGCCGGCCGCCAACTGGTTTATCTTTGGAGGGACCGTTGCCCTGGTACTGGGGTTCCGATCATCGGACGCACTAGCAAGCGCCTATGGGATCGCTGTTTCTGCCACGATGTTGTTAGCCGGTCTGCTAGTCATTCAGTGGCATTCAACAAAAAAGAGCCGGTATCGCGTCGCACTGCTTGCGCTGCTGGGACTAGTCACTTGTGTCGATCTGGCGTTTTTCTGCGCCAATATATCTCGCGCACTCGACGGCGGCTGGGTGCCGATCTCGACCGCGCTCCTAATCTACGGAATCATGTCGACATGGAGCGACGGCCGCCGACAATTGAATTGGGTGGTAGCGCGTGAGCAGGTGCCCGCGAGCGAGTTCTTAAAGTCGTTAGTGGAAAGTCCACCCGGTCGGGCCGCGGGTACCGCCGTTTATCTCACCAACGAGGCAACCAGTATTCCCCGTGCGCTCGTTCAGCAATTGAGATTTCATCGTCAGCTGCACGAACGCGTGGTGATTCTTACCTTTGCTCGCGTCGAATCGCCGAGAATTTCAACTGATGAACGTGTTCGAGTCGAGACCCTGGCAGACGGTCTCTACCGCGTGACGGCTCGTTATGGATTCATGGAACAACCTGATACCGTGAGCGCACTGCGACTGGCCGAACGATATGACCTTGAATATCGGGCCAATGAAACCGTGTACGTTGTCGGGCGGACAACTCCCCTCGTCACTCACCGGCAAGGAACATCGATGTGGCGCAAGCGACTGTATGTCTTATTGGCGCGAAATACGCGAGTGGGATACGAGTACTTCAATGTCCCTGCCCACCGTCTCTTGGAAATCGGGAGTCGGGTAGAATTGTGACTTCGAGGCATTTCACAGCCGTGAATTCCGGTGCAGAGGATGTTTTTTGGCGTCTTTTCGATCGCGCCCAGTCTGATGATGTGCGGTGTCGGGCCGGCGCAGCCTGTCCGACCAACCCACGAGCCTTCAATCGATACGTATTCGACAGATACCTGTCGATGGGTTGATCTGTTAGCCGGCAATGCGCAGGACATCGACAACCCGTAAGACGCCGGGTTGAAACCAGGCGGACACGTCCGGGCGGTGTTCGTGCAGAACAGCTACGCCGCTATCGCCGCGATCACGCCGACCAGAAGCGCGCGCAACAGCGCTGCGTCCGCCGCGGACAGTGTTCCGAGTCGTGTCAGCAGATCGATTTCGACCACGGCGAGACGCAGTGACACCGCAGCAAGCGATGTGCGCCCGCGGGCAAGCTCACGCTCGGCGGCTGTAATCTCAGCTTTCAGCAGTGTGCCGATTGTGCGACTGAGCTTCTGTGTATTCACCAACTGATCGACCAGCGTCTTTGCGGTTGCCAGTTGCTCGGCGGACGATTTCACCGTCACGGACTGCGTGTTCGTCGCAGCGGTATCGTCATCAGCGACAGAAATCGTGACGGTAAATGCGCCTGCGGTCGTGTAGGTGTGTGGCAGCGAGAAGCTGCGAGAGGTGAGCGCGCCGGTGCTCACTGCACTGCCATCGCCCCAATTAATGGTCACCGTCCACGAATCCTCGCCGGGATCTGTAAACGTTCCGGCAGCGATGAATGCCTGACCGACGGAAGTCGTTGCGCTCGACAGAGCGCCGATCTGCGGTGCAACGTTGGTCACAGTGATCGTCGCGGTCTTCGTATCGGTCAGCCCATCGTTGTCAGTGACCACCAGGCTGACCGCATAGACACCATCCTGTACATATATATGAGTGGCGTCCGGGCCGCTCGCCGTGGCGCCATCCCCGAAGTCCCAGGCGTACGCGGTCACAGTCCCATTGGCGTCGGACGAGGTTGCCCCACTCAGTGACATCGCGCTGCCTTCGGCGACACTCGATGGTGCTGCGATGACTGCGGTCGGTGGTTGCGTGTTGCTCTCGACGGCGCGTTCGATGTTGTCCGGCAACAGTGCGAGCAGGTCGTAGCCCGAGAGCTGTTCGATGGCATCGACTGTCGTCTCGTACGTTTGCCAGGGCACGTTTCTGACGCCGGCTTCGTTCGGCATGTTGACGGCGATGATCTGCAGGTCGCTGGCGGCTTTGATGTCGGCGAGTCCTTTGTTGTGCGGCAGAATGACGGCGACCTTCCAGGTGCTCGTCGGGATCACGATCTTGCCTTCGTTCTTGATCGTGCCCTTGCTGCCGGCCTGACCGGCGATGATGTACACCTCTTTGCCCTGCGTGCGGGCGAGATCACCGAGTTCATTCTCCAGGATCGCCCATGGGCCCTGATTCAGATCCGCCGCCTGCGCGACGATGTTGCTGAAGTAGTAGGTGACCGCGTTGTCGAGGCTGGCGGAGGTTCGGTCGAACGAACGCGCCATGTGGCCGCGATCGATGCCGTAACCGTGGAAGGTGCCTGCGCCGGTGTAGTCTGCCGTCGTCAAATGGGGGAACGATGGCGGCAGCGCGGGATCGCTGGTAAAGCAGTCGCAACGATCTTCTGCACCGTAATGCGTCGGGTCGAGTTCGTAACTCACCCAGTTTGGCGATCCCTTGTTCGGGTTGTAAGACGCAGTGTACTGAGCGTAGCGGACGATGAAGTCATCGCTCGGGTCGCTGTCCTGCGGTTCGCCGAATTCGGTGTTGCCGAGGTACTCCGCCGTCGTGCTGGCGACAGCCACTCGCGTCGGCAGCGAGAAGGTCGACGTCGTGATGCCGTCGGCCGCGGTGGCGCGAATGATTGCCGTGCCCGGGGCTAGCGCCGTCATGACGCCAGCCGCGTCGATGCGGGCAATCGACGGCGTTTCCGATGTCCAGGTGATCGTCGTCGGTACGGTCACGTTATTCGCATCGCGCACGGTGGCGAAGAGCTGATCGTCGAAGCCGACAGGCAGAGGCGGCTCGCTGGGTAAACGGCCGGAGAAGCTGATGCTATTGC
>JAIBJL010000257.1 GCA_020029545.1 Gammaproteobacteria bacterium | reverse complement strand
CAGCGTCGTCTTGCCATGGTCCACGTGACCGATCGTGCCCACGTTCACGTGCGGCTTGGTGCGCTCAAACTTCTCTTTGGCCACAGCGGCTTCCTCTACGATGAAAGTGAATAGTGAGTGGTGATTGGTGAGTGGTAAAGAGTAAAACCGGCGGTATCAGCGTTGCTGACTACTCACGATTCACTACTCACCATTCACTTCTTCTCTTCTTACATGGTTTACATGTGTTTCAAGACGGCGCCGGCCACGTTGCCCGGCACCTCCTGATACTTCGCAAATTCCATGGTGTACGTCGCGCGGCCCTGGCTCATCGAACGCATGGACGTCGAGTACTGAAACATTTCCGCCAGCGGCACTTCGGCAGTCACGACCTTGCCGGAGATCGACTCTTCCATGCTGACGATTTGACCGCGGCGGCGATTCAAGTCGCCGATGATGTCGCCGTAGTAATCTTCCGGGGTCACCACTTCGACCTTCATGATGGGTTCGAGGATGACCGGCTTCGCATTCGACATGGCTTCCTTGAACGCCATGCTGCCGGCGATCTTGAATGCCATTTCGTTCGAATCGACGTCGTGATACGAGCCGTCGAACAGGGTGACCTTCACGTCGACGACGGGATAACCCGCGAGCACACCATTCGCGGTGGCTTCCTTGATCCCTTTGTCGACCGCGGGAATGTATTCCTTCGGCACCGTACCGCCGACGATCGCGTTGACGAATTCATAGCCCTTGCCCGGCGCAGAGGGCTCCAGCGTAATCCAGACGTGGCCGTACTGGCCGCGACCGCCGGACTGACGCACGAACTTGCCTTCCTGGTCGACCTTGGCACGAATCGTCTCGCGGTAGGCCACCATCGGCTTGCCGACGTTGGCTTCGACCTTGAATTCGCGCTTCATGCGATCGACGATGATTTCCAAATGCAGCTCGCCCATGCCGGCGATAATGGTCTGGCCGGACTCGGCATCACTCGACAACCGGAAGGACGGATCTTCCTTCGCCAGGCGCTGCAGTGCGAGGCCCATTTTCTCCTGGTCGGCCTTGGTCCGAGGCTCGACCGCAACCGAAATAACGGGCTCGGGAAAATCCATTTTTTCGAGCTGAATGGCATGCTCCGGGTCGCACAGCGTGTCGCCGGTTGTGACATCCTTCAGTCCGACCGCGGCGGCGATATCGCCGGCGTGCACTTCCTTGATCTCGCTGCGCTCGTTGGCATGCATCTGCAGCAGACGGCCGATGCGCTCCTTCTTGTCCTTGCCCGGATTGCTGACGGTATCGCCGGACTTCATCACGCCTGAATAGACCCGAAAAAACGTCAGATTGCCGACAAACGGATCGTTCAGGATCTTGAACGCGAGCGCAGCGAACTTCTCCTCATCCGCGGCCTTGCGAGTGCCGGCGCTGCCGTCGGGCAGGGTGCCGACCACCGGCGGCATTTCGATCGGCGATGGCATGAAGTCGATGACGGCATCGAGCATTGCCTGCACGCCCTTGTTCTTGAACGCCGAGCCACACATGCAGACGACGATCTCGTTGCGAATCGAACGCTCACGCAGGCCACGGCGAATATCCGCTTCCGACAGATCGCCCTTCTCAAGGTATTTGTTCAGCAGCTCCTCGTTACCCTCTGCTGCAGCTTCCACCATCCGGGCGCGCCATTCATCGCATTCCGCCTGCATGCCGGCCGGAATGTCGCGGTACTCGAACTTCGTGCCCTGCGTCGAATCGTCCCACCAGATCTCTTTCATGCGGATCAGGTCGACGACGCCAACGAACTGGTCTTCGGCACCGATCGGCAATTGAATGGGCACCGCCACGCCGCGCAGACGCGACTTGATCTGATCGACACAGCGCAGGAAGTTCGCGCCGGCACGATCCATCTTGTTGACGAAGGCGATACGCGGCACCTTGTATTTGTTCATCTGCCGCCACACCGTTTCCGATTGTGGCTGCACCCCGGCGACCGCGCAGAAGACGGCAACGGCGCTGTCGAGCACCCGCAGGCTGCGCTCGACTTCGATCGTAAAATCGACATGGCCGGGCGTGTCGATGATATTGATGCGGTGTTGGGGGAAGTTGCCTTCCATTCCCTTCCAGAAACAGGTCGTCGCCGCGGCGGTAATCGTGATGCCGCGTTCCTGCTCCTGTTCCATGTAGTCCATCACGGCCGCGCCGTCATGAACCTCGCCAATCTTGTGCGAGACGCCGGTGTAGAACAGGATGCGTTCGGTCGTGGTGGTCTTACCCGCATCGATATGCGCCGAAATACCGATATTCCGGTAACGGTCGATGGGTGTCGTACGTGCCACGATCAAATGCTCTTAGGGAACCCGCTGCGCTCTGAGCGACGGCTTACCAGCGGTAATGAGCGAACGCCTTGTTCGCTTCTGCCATGCGATGCGTGTCTTCACGCTTGCGAACGGCGGCACCGCGATTCTCGGACGCATCGAGCAGTTCGGCAGCCAGGCGCTGTGCCATCGACTTCTCGCTGCGTGCAATGGCCGCTTCGATCACCCAGCGCATCGCCAATGTCTGGCGACGAGCCGAACGGACTTCGACCGGCACCTGGTAGGTCGCACCGCCGACCCGGCGGCTCTTCACTTCCACCGTGGGCTTGACGTTGTCGAGCGCCTGCGCGAGCAGCTCGATCGACTGATCGGCTGCCTTGCCGGTCTTTTCGGTAATGCGGTCGACGGCACCATAGACGATGTTTTCGGCCACGGACTTCTTGCCGCTCTCCATGACCATGTTGACGAACTTCGCCAGCAGCAGGCTGTTGAAGCGCGGGTCGGGAAGAATGGTGCGAGTTGGGGCGGACGCTCTGCGTGACATAGTGAATACCGTCTAACGAAATTGTAGGTCGGACTTCAGTCCGACACCTTATGTCGGGTTTCAACCCGACCTACCTTTGTCGGGTTTCAACCCGACCTACAGATACCTTATCGGGTTGAAGCCCGACCTACAGATCATTTCTTCGGTCGCTTGGCGCCGTACTTCGACCGGCCCTGGCGACGCTCGTTGACGCCAGCGCAGTCCAGCGTGCCGCGCACCGTGTGGTAACGCACACCGGGCAGGTCCTTGACACGACCGCCGCGAATCAGCACCACCGAGTGCTCTTGCAGATTGTGGCCTTCGCCACCGATGTAGCTGATGACCTCGAAGCCGTTGGTGAGACGGACTTTCGCCACTTTGCGCAGTGCGGAGTTCGGCTTTTTCGGCGTCGTGGTGTAAACGCGCGTGCAAACGCCCCGCTTTTGCGGACAAGCAGCCAGCGCCGGCACCTTGGTCTTGTAGTTGGGCAGGCTTCGCGGCTTGCGGACGAGCTGACTGACAGTGGCCATAAGTAATTGATTCCTTGGAGAAACACGAGGCCGCCCCACTCCGAAGAGTGTGAGCGGCCTGGTGGAAAAACTGCGCGATCGACGGGAAGTAGGTTAGACCGGCCGATCAAAGGCGCGGGATTGTAGGAACGGCTTGCGAGAGTGTCAACCGCGGCGCAGTGTATTAAAACCAGTAAGTTAGGTAGACATGCATAGCAAAAGCGCAACCGGTCAGCGCTGCCGAGCGGCTGGAAGCAGGTGATTGCCGCCACGCGTTGTCGCGGCAATCACCGTGCTCAGGCTGCTCGTCAAGATGCCGAGGCATCCACCTCGTCCGGAACGACTTCTTCGCTGTCCGAGCCACCGCCGCCCATGTCCATGAAGCCGCGACCCGACGGCACATCGAAGCGCTGACGACGACGCGCATGGAAGAACGACCCGGTACCCGCCGGGATGAGTCGACCGACGATGACGTTTTCCTTCAGGCCCCGCAGATCGTCCTTCAGTCCCCGCACCGCCGCTTCCGTCAGCACGCGGGTGGTTTCCTGGAACGATGCCGCCGAAATGAACGACTCGGTCGCCAGCGATGCCTTGGTGATACCCAGCAACACCGGTTCGATGCGGGCTTCCAGCTTGCCCTCCTCGGCCGTCTTCTCGTTGACGTCGGTAACGCGTGCGCGATCCAGCTGTTCGCCCCGCAGCAATGCGGTATCGCCGGTGTGCGCGATCTCGACCTTGCGAAGCATCTGGCGAATGATCACCTCGATGTGCTTGTCGTTGATCTTCACGCCTTGCAGGCGGTACACGTCCTGGATTTCGCGAACCAAGTAGTTTGCAAGCGATTCCACGCCCTGCAGGCGCAGAATGTCATGCGGGTTCGGCTCGCCGTCGGCAATCACTTCGCCGCGCTCGACCTGTTCGCCTTCGAACACGTTGAGATGGCGCCATTTCGGAATCAGCTCCTCATGCTTCTCGCCGCGATCGTCGGTAATGATCAGACGACGCTTGCCCTTGGTCTCCTTGCCATAGCTCACCGTTCCTGAGTACTCGGCGAGGATCGCAGAGTCCTTCGGCTTGCGAGCTTCGAACAGGTCGGCCACGCGCGGCAGACCACCGGTGATGTCGCGAGTCTTGGACGATTCCTGAGGAATACGCGCAATCACGTCGCCGACCGACACTTTCGCGCCGTCTTCCAGGCTCACGATCGCACCCGCGGGCAAGGCGTACACTGCCGGAATATCCGTGTTCGCGAACGTCACTTCCTTGCCCTTGGCATTGATCAGTCGCACGACCGGACGCAGGTCCTTGCCGCTTGAACTGCGCTGCTTGGGGTCCATCACGACCGTGCTGGTCAAGCCAGTCACTTCGTCGACCTGACTCTGTACGGTCACGCCATCGAAGAAGTCGGAGAACTTGATCAAGCCCGCCACTTCCGTGACGACCGGATGGGTATGCGGATCCCAGGTGGCCACGATCTGACCGGGGACAATGTTGTCGCCGTCGCTGACCGTGATCACCGCGCCGTAAGGAATCTTGTAACGCTCACGCTCGCGGCCGAATTCGTCGATGACGCCCAGTTCGCCCGAGCGCGATACCGCGACCCAATGACCACGCTCGTGGTGAACTGTCTTGACGTTGTGCAGTCGCACCGCGCCCTTACCCTTCACCTCGATCGAGTTCGCCGCAGCGGCTCGCGACGCCGCGCCACCGATGTGGAACGTACGCATCGTGAGCTGCGTGCCGGGCTCGCCGATCGACTGCGCCGCAATCACACCGACCGCCTCACCGTGATTGATCCGGTGACCGCGTGCGAGATCGCGTCCATAGCACTGTGCGCACACGCCATAGCGTGTCTGACAGGAAATCGGCGAACGCACCTTGATCTGGTCCACGCCTTCCTGTTCGATCAGCTTGACCAGCTTTTCATCGATCATGATGCCGGCTTCGATCACGATCACATCGTCGCTGCCCGGACGCATCACGTTCTCGGCGACCACGCGACCCAGCACGCGCTCACCCAGACCTTCGACGACATCGCCGCCTTCGACGATCGGATTCATCATCAGGCCGTTCGTGGTACCGCAATCGGTTTCGGTGACGACCAGATCCTGAGCGACGTCCACGAGACGGCGAGTCAGGTAACCGGAGTTCGCCGTCTTCAACGCAGTATCGGCCAAGCCCTTGCGGGCGCCGTGCGTCGAGATGAAGTACTGCATGGCATTGAGGCCTTCACGGAAGTTTGCCGTGATCGGCGTCTCGATGATCGAACCGTCGGGCTTCGCCATCAGTCCGCGCATACCGGCGAGCTGACGAATCTGGGCTGCGCTACCGCGGGCGCCAGAGTCGGCCATGATGTAGATCGAGTTGAACGACTTCTGGTGCACTGTCGCCCCCTTCGAGTCCACAACCTCCTCGGTACCGAGCTTGTCCATCATGGCCTTCGCCACCTGGTCATTGGTGCGCGACCAGATATCGACGACCTTGTTGTAACGCTCGCCATTCGTGACGAGACCGGAAGCGTACTGCTCCTGAATCTCCTTCACTTCGCGCTCCGCGGTGCCGAGGATCTTGCCCTTCTGCAACGGCACGACCATGTCGTTGACACCGATCGACACACCGGCACGCGTTGCATACGCGAAGCCCGTGTACATCAGCTGGTCGGCGAACACGACCGTTTCCTTCAAACCGACGCCGCGATAACAGGCGTTGATCACACCCGAGATCGCCTTCTTGGTCATGTCGCGATTCACCAGGTCGAACGACAGGCCCTTCGGCAGAATTTCGGACAGCAGCGCACGGCCCACGGTCGTGTCGACGACCCGAGCGCGCGGACGCAGCGCGCCGCTTTCCTGCTTCACGTATTCCTGGATACGGACCTTCACCTTCGCCTGCAAGCCAGCCGTGCGCGTTTCATAGGCGCGATGCACTTCCTGCACGTCGCAGAACATCATGCCTTCGCCCTTCGCATTCACCCGTTCGCGAGTCATGTAATACAGGCCCAGCACCACGTCCTGCGAGGGCACGATGATGGGATCGCCATTCGCCGGCGATAGGATGTTGTTCGACGACATCATCAACGCACGCGCTTCGAGCTGGGCTTCCAGCGACAGCGGAATGTGCACCGCCATCTGGTCACCGTCGAAGTCGGCGTTGAATGCCGTACAGACGAGCGGATGCAGCTGAATGGCCTTGCCTTCGATCAGCACCGGCTCGAACGCCTGGATGCCCAAGCGATGCAGCGTCGGTGCGCGATTCAGCAGCACCGGATGTTCGCGAATCACTTCTTCGAGAATGTCCCATACTTCCGGACCTTCACGCTCCACCATGCGCTTGGCCGCCTTGATGGTCGACGCTTCGCCGCGCAGCTGCAGCTTGGAGAAAATGAACGGCTTGAACAGTTCCAGCGCCATTTTCTTCGGCAGACCGCACTGGTGCAGGCGCAGCGTCGGCCCCACCACGATGACCGACCGGCCCGAGTAGTCGACGCGCTTGCCGAGCAGGTTCTGACGGAACCGGCCCTGCTTGCCCTTGATCATGTCGGCGAGCGGTTGTTGCGATTGATGACGCGGCGATACAGATCGTTCAGATCGGAGGTGGCAAAGCGACCACCATCCAGCGGCACCAGCGGACGCAGGTCCGGCGGCAGGACCGGCAGCACGGTCAGCACCATCCATTCCGGCTTGTTGCCCGAATAGATGAACGACTCGAGCAGCTTCAGGCGCTTGGTCAAACGCTTGATCTTGGTCTCGGAATTGGTGCCGAGGATCTCTTCGCGTACCTTGAGCACTTCGGCCTGCAAGTCCAGCGACTTGAGCAACTCGAACACGGCTTCGGCGCCCATGCGGGCATCGAACTCATCACCGTGCTTCTCGATCGATTCGAGATACATTTCATCGGTGAGCAGTTGCCCGCGTTGCAATTCGGTCATGCCGGGCTCGATGACGACGAACGCTTCGAAATACAGCACGCGCTCGATTTCGCGCAGCGTCATGTCGAGCATGAGACCGATACGCGACGGCAGCGACTTCAGGAACCAGATGTGCGCGGTCGGGCT
>JAIBJL010000256.1 GCA_020029545.1 Gammaproteobacteria bacterium | reverse complement strand
CCGCTGCCGTGTGGGCGATCGTGACGCGCGGCGAGTTCTACAGTGCCTATACGCCGTATCAGGCCGAGGCGAGCCAAGGCACGCTGCAGTTACTGTATGAATACCAGACCATGATGGCGAGCCTCACGGGCATGCAGGTGTCCAATGCCTCGCTGTACGATGGCGCCTCGGCGCTGGCCGAGGCCTGCCTGATGGCAGTGCGGGCGCATCGCAGATCGAAGTCGGCGCGCATTCTCGTTCCTGCGACCGTCAACCCGACCTATGTCGAGGTGTCGCGTGCCATTGCCGAAGGACAGCGCTTGAATTTCGAGATCGTGCCGTACCTGCCTGGCAAAGGCACGCTGTCGCCTGCATCGCTCGACCAGTTCAAGGGCCAGGACATCACGGCAGTCGTCGTGCAGCAGCCGAATTTCTTCGGCCTGCTGGAGGATGTCGATGCCATCACCGATTGGGCGCATGCCAATCACGCGCTCGCGATTGCGGTGGTCAATCCGCTGTCGCTGGCCTTGCTGAAGCCACCGGGCGAGTGGGGCGCAAAAGGCGTCGACATCGTCGTCGGCGATGGCCAGCCGCTCGGCGTGCCGATGTCATCCGGGGGGCCGTACTTCGGCTTTATGACCACACGCATGGAGCATGTGCGCCAGATGCCGGGCCGTATCATCGGCCGCACTCTGGACCTCGACGGCAAGCCAGGGTTCACGCTGACCCTGCAAGCACGCGAACAGCACATTCGTCGCAGCAAGGCCACGTCCAATATCTGCACGAATCAGGGTCTGCTGGTGACTGCAGCCACGATTCACATGTCGTTGCTCGGTGCGGCAGGCCTGGAAAACGTTGCCGCAGCCTCGCAGCAGCAGACCCGCAAGCTGGTCGCGGCACTGACGAAGCTGCAGGGGGTGAAGCTTGCCTTCGACGGCCCACGGTTTCACGAGGCCGTGTTGTTGCTGGATCGGCCGGTGGGGCCGGTGCTCGAAGCATTGGCCGCGCGCCACATCATCGGCGGCTACGACCTGTCGTATCGCTATCCGGAACTCGGCCATGCATTACTGGTGTGCGCCACCGAAATGCGTAGCGATGAAGATATCGAGGCGTATGCGACTGCATTGACCGCTGTGCTGGGCGCGAGCTAATTCCCGAACTGATACTTGCGATTCCCGAAGTACTATCTCCGAACCTAGGCCTATGTCAGAACCACTCATTTTTTCACACTCGCGTCCCGGTCGCAGTGCCGTCGGCCAGTATCCCCAGCATGTCGAGAGTGACGTGCCGCCAGCGCTGCGACGTAAACAGCGGCCGGCGCTGCCGGAAGTGTCGGAGCTGCAGGCCGTGCGGCATTTCACCCGCCTGTCGCAGCTGAATTTTTCCATCGACACGCACTTCTATCCGCTGGGTTCATGCACGATGAAATACAACCCGCGTGCATGTAATGCGTTCGCGATGCTGCCGGAATTTCTCGGGCGCCATCCGCTGGCGCCGTCCTCGGCCGGTCAGGGCTTTCTCGAATGCATGTTCGAGCTGCAGGAGATGCTGAAGGAAGTGACCGGCATGAAGGGCGTGTCGCTCACGCCGATGGCGGGCGCGCAGGGCGAATTTGCCGGTGTGGCGATGATTCGCGCTTATCACAAGGCGCGCGGCGACCTGGAACGCACGGAGATCATCGTGCCCGACGCAGCCCATGGGACCAATCCTGCCACCGCGACAATGTGCGGCTGCACGGTTGTCGAAATTCCTTCGCTGTCGAATGGTGATATCGATCTGGATGCGCTGAAACAGGCAGTCGGTCCGAAGACCGCCGGTATCATGTTGACGAATCCCTCCACGCTCGGCGTGTTCGAGCGGCGCATCCAGGAAGTGGCGCAAGTCGTGCACGATGCCGGCGGATTGCTGTATTACGACGGTGCGAATCTCAATGCCATTCTGGGCAAGGTGCGCCCCGGCGACATGGGGTTCGACGTGATTCACATGAACCTGCACAAGACCTTCTCGACGCCGCATGGGGGCGGCGGGCCGGGTTCGGGCGCCGTCGGCGTCGGCCAGCGATTGCTGCCATTCCTGCCGATTCCGATCGTCGGCCAGGACGGCGGCAAATTCCGCTGGCTCGATGAACGCGATCTGCCGCAGACGATCGGTCGCCTGTCGGCCTTCATGGGCAATGCGGGTGTGCTGATTCGCGCTTACGTGTACATGCGCATGCTGGGGCGCGCCGGCATGCAGCGTGTGGCGGAATTCTCGACGCTGAATGCGAACTACCTGCTCGCTCGCTTGCGCAAGGCGGGCTTCGATGCGGCCTATGCGGAACGCCGTGCGAGTCACGAGTTCATCATCACCATCAAGCGCCAGGCGCGCGACCTGGGCGTGAACGCGATGGACTTTGCCAAGCGGCTGCTCGATTACGGCTTCCACGCGCCGACGACCTATTTCCCGTTGCTGGTGCCGGAGTGCCTGCTGATCGAGCCGACCGAAACCGAAAGTAAACAAGACCTCGATGCGTTCATCGATGCTCTCGTCGCCATTCAGGCGGAAGCCGAGCAGGAACCCGACAAGGTCAAGGGCGCGCCATACACCTTGCCGGTGCGGCGCCTCGACGATGTGCGGGCGGCCCGCCACCTCGATCTGACGTATCAGCCGGAACCGCGGTCGCCGGTCGCCCTCTAACTAACTCGCAATGACTGATCGTCCCAAGCTCGTTGGCTTCAATCGCCTGCTGCTGGCCTTTGTGAATTCCTGGAAAGGATTTCGCGGTGCGCTCGCTGCCGAAGCGGCTTTTCGTCAAGAGGTGCTGCTGGCCAGCGTCATGATTCCACTCGGGGCCTGGCTCGGCAAAACCGGTATCGAGAAGGCACTGTTGATCAGTTCCATGTTGCTGGTGCTGATCGTCGAGCTGCTCAACACCGGTATCGAAACGGTCGTCGACCGCATCGGTCTTGAGCGCCATGTACTCTCGGGCCTGGCCAAGGACGTGGGGTCCACGGCAGTCCTGTTGTCTTTTACGGTTCTTATAGTGACGTGGGGCTTTGTGCTCTTCGGTCCGGTCTGATTTACTCCGGACTGTTGCCGCAATGAACCCGTCCCGTCGAAGCCTGTAGCCGCTGGAACCTTCGTGGCTCGCGACGTCTCTTGCGCAAACGGCGTGGCGACCGTGAGTCCCTTTCCACCTGAGTATCCTTATCTCTCATGCAAAGAGCCATCGGTGTTGTCGCCCTGCTGCTGGCAGGTTTCACGCAATTCGCGACCCAGAGTCTTGCGCAGACCATGCCCCAGTCCCCCTCGCCGGAGACTTCGCAGGATGCTTCGCGCAATGTGACTCCCAGCGCTACCGCCGCCGCCGATGCGGCGCCTCAAGTGCAGGTTGCCGATCCTGAAGACTCGCGCTGGACACGCACGCTCGAACGCGTGGCGACCGGCGTGGTCACCATCCAGGTCGACCAGGCGCGTGCGTTCGACACCGAATGGAACATGTCGAGCCAGGCGACCGGCTTTGTCGTCGACGCCAAGCGCGGCCTGATTCTTACCAATCGGCATGTCGTGACCCCGGGCCCGGTGACCGCGCAGGCGGTGTTCCTGAATCGTGAGGAAGTGACGCTGTATCCGGTGTACCGCGATCCGGTGCACGACTTCGGCATCTATCGCTATGACCCCTCGAAGCTGCGCTTCATCAAGCCGACCGAACTCAAGCTCTATCCACAGGGCGCGCAGGTCGGACGCGAAATCCGCGTCATCGGCAACGATGCCGGCGAGCAGTTGTCGATTCTGGCGGGCACGCTGGCGCGACTGGACCGCGAAGCGCCGAACTACGGCATCGGCAAGTACAACGATTTCAACACCTTTTACTACCAGGCGGCGTCCAGTACCTCGGGCGGCTCGTCCGGTTCGCCCGTGATCGATGTGGAAGGTCGGGTTGTCGCGTTGAACGCAGGCGGCAGTTCGCAGGCGGCAT
Organism: Gammaproteobacteria bacterium; assembly: GCA_020029545.1. Lineage (GTDB taxonomy): Bacteria > Pseudomonadota > Gammaproteobacteria > Steroidobacterales > Steroidobacteraceae > Steroidobacter. The sequence goes on along the minus strand of JAIBJL010000256.1, from coordinate 3,200 downwards.
CGAGCTTTTACCTGCCGCTGGAGCGCGTCGTGCGCGCGCTGCACCTGATCCAGGAAAAAAAGCCGGTGCCGCGCGGCACGGTCGAAACCGTGTTTGTCTATACACCCTTCGATGAAGTACGACGGCTCGGTCTGCGCAACGCCACCGAATCCGAAGTGCGTCGCAAGTTTCCGAGCAAGACCGGCATGCTGGTCGTGAGCGAAGTACAGCGCGGTTCGGCAGCCGAGAAAGTTCTTGAGCCCGGCGATATCGTGACGCGCCTCAACGGCGATCTCGTGGTCGGCTTCGATACGTTAGGGCAGGTGCTCGACGATGGCGTGGGAAAAACGGTGAAGATTTCCATCGAGCGCGGGGGCCAGGCACTGGAACGGGAACTGCAGATCGAGGACCTGTACGCGATCACGCCGGATCGCTACCTCGAATTCGGCGATGCCGTCGTTCACAATCTGTCGTGGCAGCAGGCGCGTCACGTGAATGCACCCATCAACGGTGTCTATGTGGCGAATCCGGGGTATGTACTCGGTGCTGCGTCAGTGCCGCGTGGTGCTGTCATTACTGAGGTTGGCGGCAAGCCCATTGCCGCCGTTGACGACTTCGAGAAGCTCGTCAGCGAACTGAAGGACGGCGAACGCGTGACGGTGCGCTTCTTTACGATCGACGATCCCAAGACCACGCAGTGGCGAGTCATCCGCATGGATCGGCGCTGGTTTCCGGCGCAGTCGTGCCGTCGCGACGATGCCAGTGGCACCTGGCCATGCACGGCGTGGGCGCAGGATGGGGTAGCGCAGCCGCCCAAGCCGGCCACCACGACACTGGCGAAGACCGCCGATCCCATCGTCAACAAGCTGTCGCCATCGCTGGTGCTGGTGAACTTCGACATGCCGTATTCGGTCTCGGGCATCAACGAGCGCAATTACTACGGTACGGGCGTCATCGTCGATGCGCAGCGCGGCCTCGTGGTCGTCGATCGCAATACGGTGCCATCGTCGGTTGGCGACGTGCGCTTGACGTTTGCCGGCACGATCGAGATTCCCGGCCGTGTCGAGTACCTGCATCCATTGCACAATCTCGCGATCGTCTCCTACGACCCCGCATTGATCGGTGCGACGCCGGTGAAGTCGGCAACGCTGAAGGCCATCGATGTCGGTGCCGGCGACACGGTGTGGGCTGTAGGCCTGCGTAGCGACGGCAAGGTGCAGTCGCGCTCGGCCGTCGTGGCCTCGGTCGATCCGGTCGGCTTCCCGTTGTCGCGAACCCTGCAATTCCGCGATGCCAATCTCGAAACCATCGCGCTCGTGAACGGACCGGATGATTACGATGGTGTGCTTGCAGACAAGAATGGCGAAGTGATCGCGACCTGGGCGAGTTTCGCGTATGAAACGGGTGGCCGCGAGATCGCCCAGGAAAACCGCGGCATTCCGGCCGACCTGATCGCCGAAATGCTGCCGTTGGTACGTGATGGCAAACCGCTGCATTCGCTGGAAGCTGAATTGCAGCCGATTCCGCTCGCCGGTGCCCGCAAGCTGGGATTACCCGATGGTTGGATCCGCCGGCTGGAAGAGCACAGTCCGGAGCGCCGGCAAGTGCTGAGTGTGGCGCGGCTGGTCGGCGGTTCACCGGCAGACAAGCTGCTGCGTTCGGGTGACCTGGTGCTCGACATCGATGGTGTGATCGTCAACCGCTTCCGCGAAGTCGAGCGGGCAGTGCAGAAGCCTGCCGTAAAAATTACGGTCTTGCGCGACGGTGCCGAACAGTCGATCACGGTACCGACGGTGGTGCTGGCAGGACGCGATCTCGATCGAGTCCTGCTATGGGCGGGTGCCGTGCTGCAGACGCCGCACCGTGCACTCGCCGCGCAGCGCGGCATCCAGCCCGAAGGCGTATTCGTTGCCTACTTCACTTACGGATCACCGGCGACGCGCTACCAGCTGTGGGCGGGCCGTCGCATTGTGGAAGTCGATGGCCAGCCGACACCGGATCTGGATGCCTTCATCAAGGCCGTGTCCGGTCGCGAGGATCGTTCTTCGACGCGCCTGCGTACCATGAGCTGGAATGGGTCGGTCGAGGTCATTACGCTCAAGCTCGACAATCGTTACTGGCCCACCTACGAAATGCGGCGGACCGAGAGTGGCTGGGAGCGCACCGCGCTGAAGTAATGTCAGTGCCGAGGGAGGACCTCAGCCGATTTGAACGCCAGAGATCCGTCGTTCGGGCGCATTGGGTGGTCAAGTAAGGGGTATTGTTCAGGCAAAGCGGGCGGGTTGTCCGCGATTTGTCCACCCTTTGTCCCGTGAGCCGGCGGGCTGGTGTTGTCATGGGGAGGTCACGCAAGAGCCGCACTGATCCAGTGCCGCCTTGCTATCATTCCGGGATGGCAATCGGTCGAGTCTCTCAGGACGAAATTCAGGATGCGGTGGAGGCGCTGCGTGCCGGCGAACTCGTCGCGTTTCCCACGGAAACCGTATACGGCCTGGGCGCCAACGCCAACAATCCCGATGCGGTGCGCAAGATCTTTCGCGCCAAGGGACGTCCCTCCACCCATCCGGTGATCGTGCATATCGATCATCCGCGCTACCTGCAGCGCTGGGTGCGCGACATGACGGCCGATGCGAAGAAGCTCGCTGACGCGTTCTGGCCCGGCCCCCTGACGCTGGTCGCCAAGCGTGGGCCGGCAGTCAACGATGTGATTACCGGCGGTCAGGATTCGGTAGCGATTCGGGTACCGAATCATCCGATCGCGCAGCAGTTGCTCAACGCATTCGGTGGCGGTATCGCCGCGCCGTCCGCCAATCGCTACGGTCACGTCAGTCCCACGCGCGTCGAGCACGTGCGCGAAGAGTTCGGCGATGAGGTGAAGCACATCCTCGATGGCGGCGATTGCAAGGTCGGCCTGGAGTCGACGATTGTGCTGTGCATAGGCGACACGCCGCGGATTTTGCGACCGGGCAGCATCACGCTGTCGCAGCTGCAGGCGGTGGTGCCGAGCATTCAGTCCGGCCCCAACCCTGCCGCGCCGCGCGTCCCCGGCACGACCAGCCGTCACTATTCGCCGCAGACACCGGTCAATCTCATTCCAAGTCGTCGGCTCGAACTGGTCGTCAACGAGTTCACCGAGAATGCGGAGAAAGTTGCGGTGCTCGCCATGCGCCCGCCAGCGACGGCCAATCCTTTCATGACCTGGATCAATGCCGGATTGCGTC
>JAIBJL010000255.1 GCA_020029545.1 Gammaproteobacteria bacterium | reverse complement strand
AGATCAAGATGATTCGTCTGGCTTCCGCCGTGTTGCTGACGGATGTCGTCCAGGTCCAGGCGCCGCTTTGCATGCCGGCGTGCCGGTCGTAAGCGCGGGCGAGCAGTTGGCCGGTGACGGAGTCGTGCAATTGCAATATCAACGTCATTTCGCCGGCGTCCGCCGTGTAGACCTTGGTCCGGCCCGGCGTCTGCATCGAGACGTCGGGCGCGGTGATGTACAGGTTCACAATGGCGGCGCGCACTTCGAGAACGTGTTCGCCGGGTTGTTCGACGAGGGGATAGCCGCCTTGCTCCAGATCGCGCCTGACGACTTGCGAGAACACTTCCGCCAGCTCCTTCTTGATCTTGTCAGGATCGGGCTCGTGCATCTGATACAGCGTCGAACTGCCGGCCGGGTCCCAGTTCTTGGCGAACTGCACGTCGATGGGACGCAGCAGCAGTCTCGAGTACATAGACAAGGTCGTGGCGGGCCGCCGATACACGGCGTCGATGTTTGCGTGTTCCACGCGCACCAGGCCTTCCCGGGTGGAGGGGTCGTCGATCGGCGAGGGTCCACTCGTCTGGCAGCCTTCCAGCAGCAGCAAGGCCACCATACGAAGCTCACGGTGAAGTTGTCGTTGACGCTCCAGTCCATGTACCAGTCCAGTTCGTACGCCAGCGCGTCGGAGCTGACCTGTGGACCGAGAGAGGCGGGTTCATCCAGTTGGAAGTCATAGAAGATCAGTCCCGTCGCGATGGACTCGCGCGGCGCCGCCTGCAGGCGCAACTGGTGCGAAATGAGGTTGGAATTTGCTGCGAAGTATTCACCGGCGATTTCGCCCTGCCACCACGAACCCCAGTCCGAGAAGCCGGTGAACAGCGAATCGAAGGCTTCGTTCTCTGGGGTAAGCGGATCGTCGCCCTCGAAGAGGGCATAGCGATACGACAGCTTGAGCTTCCACGCGTCATCGAATTGATACGCGACCAGAGCATTCCATGCGATCGAGTCGAGCGCGGTGCCGTTGTCCTCCTTGGCATACTCCGCTTCGAAGGAAAGCGCCCTGAGCTTGGGAAACGGTGCCGCGTAGAGCCGCAGATTGTAGACGTCGAGCCCGTCGCGTTGCGGCGCCTCGGCATTCGCGGACCACTTCATGTAAGTGGCGCCGAGCGTGGTGTGCTCGCCGATGGCGTACTCGTAGTTGGCGCCCCAGAGCTTGCTGTGCGAGTCGGCTTCCGGCACGTCGTCCTTGTCGAGATAGAACGCTTCGAGCGTGTGTGCGCCGGGCTTGAAGCGGCCGATGGCCGCCATTTCGAAGGCCTTGCGTGCGCCGGTCCAATATCCGCCGCGTGTACCGCCGTCGGCCGCTCCGTCCCACAGCAGCATGCCATGGCCGAGTTCGTAACGCGTGCGCCCGAAGGTGAAGTCGAGCGCGTCTTCGCCGAGAGACTCGAAGCGGTTTCCCGAGCGCCAGCCGATGTAAAGGTCTTCCACGTCGAACGACGATGCGTCGGCGCCGACCAGCGTGGGTGCGGCGCCGTAGGTGCGTGCGCCCACGCCGCTCACCTTCCCGTAAAGCTGTCCGGATTTACCGGTCGTATGCTCCACGCTGAGCGCCGGCTTGATCGATCCTTCAAACCAGTTGTCGCTGAGATCGCCGGAGGGTTGCTCGGGTTTCGGGTCGGCATAGAGCGAATCCGCGAAACCGAACGCACCCAAGGTTGCATCGAAGTTGAACGACCAATCGAGGCCGGCGGGCAAACCCGGCAGAGTGGTGTGCGCCTTGTCCTCATCCGCGCCGCAGGCGAGACCCGCGATGAGCGCAAGTAGCACTCCATGCACTAGTCTGCGTCCAATTGCGGTGCCGGGCAGGTCCGGATGGGCATTGATCGACCGCATGTCGATACTCCTGTGCATGTGTTTATTGCGCGGCAGGTGCCGCGTCGCCGACAGCTATCGGCAAGGTATGGTCTTGCTGTCGCGCGTTGCGCAGCGCCGCCGCTTCCATCGAGCGTATGAAGAAGGCATACAGCGGCACGCTCATCAGCAGCGCAGCCATCGCGTGGACTACGGTCTGGGGATCGCCGCCGATGACCGCCCACACGCAATAGGTGACTGCCGCCAGCGCGATCCATTTGTAGGTGCGAAACGTTGCGGCCGGCTGCTCGGCGTCATGAATCACCTTCACGACCGCGACCGCCGAATACACGTACGGCACGACGATGAGAATGACCGCGAGATCGACGATGCGATTGAACTGATCGGCCAGGGTCGGCGACATGGTCGCGAACAGGACGAGCGTCATCAGCAGCGCCACGATGAGCAGCCCGCGCCCGGGCACGCCGTTGGCGTTCAGGCGCGCAAAGACCCGCGGAAACATGCCGTCATCGGCGGCGGCCTTGGCCGACTGTCCCACCAGCAGCATCCATCCGCCGAGCGATCCGATCGACTTCAGCACCGCGCACACGCTGATGACGACCGCGCCGGGCGCGCCGAGTACGAGCCGCGCGGCTTCGGCGAACGGCGCGTGCGACTTGCGCAACGTGTCGTTCGGCAGGAGGCCCATGATGACGGACGAACTTAGCAGGTACACGATCGCAGCCAGTCCCAGACCCATGAGCGTGGCCAGCGGCACATTGCGCGTCGGATTCTCGATGACGGCTGCGGACACGGCGGCGCTTTCGATGCCCATGTAGGCCCATAAGGCCATCGATGCGGCCCGCGATACGGCGTGCATGCTCGACTCGCCGCTCACATTCCAGCCCGACATGAAAACCGCGGCATCGAACCACAGCCAGCCGAGCAGCGCGATGGCCAATATCGGAATGAGGGCGAGCGCCATCGTCCAGGTTTCGAGTGCGCCGACCACACGCGGTCCGAGAATGTTGGCAAACGTCAGGAGCCAGATGACGCCGGCGGTGGCGACGACGCTTGCAGGCGGGGCGCCGATTGACGGGATCAGCTCGGCGAGATAGCCCACGGCCGCCACCGCAATCGCGATGTTGCCGATCCAGTTGCCGAACCAGTACACGTAGTTTGTTTGAAAGCCGGCGTAGGGTCCGAGAAAATCGCGCGCATACGCATAAGGACCACCCTGTTGTGGCTTGAGTTCGCCTAGTTTTGCGAATGCAAGACCGAGTGCCGCGACGCCGGCAGTAGCGATCAGCCAGCCGAAGATCGCGATGCCCCCGACGTGCGCAAGATTGACGGGCAGCAGGAACACGCCGGTGCCGATCATGTTGCCCGCGACCAGCATGGTGGCTTGAGGCAGGGACATTTTGCCGCAGCCCCCGCTCACCTGTGTACCCGTTCGCGTTCCGCGCCAGCCTTGAGACACTGCACGTAATGAACGCCATCGCGGTTCTCGACGCCATGCGTGTCATGCCCGAATCCGGGGAAGCGGCTATCCCAGGACGCAAGCGCTTGCAGATAACCTAGATACGGACCGTCCGCGGCGCCGCTCGCTTCGCCGGGCATGAGCATCGGAATGCCAGGCGGGTAGGGCACGACGCTGGTCGCGAGCACGCGACCGGCCAGCTGTTCGAGCGGCACGTGTTCGATCTCGTCACGGATCAGCTGCTGATAGGCCGCGCTCGGCGTCATCACCGGCGTGGGCAGCGTTGAGAATGCCTCTGCGAGCCAATGGGTCTGCCGTGATTCGCGCAACTGCGCGAACATGCGATCGGCTAGTTCGCGCAGGCCCAGCCCGTCATAGACACGTGGATGATTCGCAGTGAGGTGCGGCAACACCTGCGCAACGGGGACGTTGCGGTCGTAGTCGCGTTTGAACTCCAGCAGCGCATTGAGCAGCGTGCCCCACTTGCCCTTGGTAATGCCGATCGAGAACAGGAACAGGATGGTGAAGTCCGTCGTCTTCTCGACTTCCACGCCGCGGCAGTGCAGATAGGCAGTAACCAGACTGGCCGGAATCCCTTGCTCATCGAGCCTTCCCGTGTCGGCCACGCCCGGCGTAACGATCGATACCTTGATCGGATCGAGCATGCAGTAGCCGTCTTCCAGGTCGTCGAAGCCGTGCCACGCATCGCCCGGATGCAGCACCCAGCAATCCGGATCGCCGGCGAGCCATTGGGCCGGCGCCTCCTCGAAGTGCAGCGTCTTGCCCGACTCGCGGTGAGTCACGGTGTCGGCGTTCCAGGTTCTGAAGAACCACTCGTGCCTCTCGGCGAACTGCCGGCGGACGCGGCCCATGGTTTGACGGAATGCCACCGCTTCCTGAATCGATTCATTGGTGAGCGTCGCGCCGCCCGGCCCATCCATCATCGCCGCGGTGATGTCGTTCGAGACAATGATGGGGTATAGCGGTGAGGTTGACGCCTGCATCATGTAGGACTCGTTGAACCGGGCGTGCGGAATGGCATTGCGGCCATCGCGGATGTGCAGGAAGGAAGCTTGCGAAAGCGCGGCCAGCAGCTTGTGCGTGGAGTGCGTCGCGAACACCGTCGGACCGCGGTGGTCCTGCGGATCGCCATGCATGGCGTGGCGGTTGCGGTAGAGCGGATTGAAGCGCGCGTATGCGTACCAGGCTTCGTCGAAATGAATCCGGTCGACGCTCGGGTCTAGCAGACCCTCGACCCGCCGCGCGTCGTAGCACAAGCCGTCGTAGGTGGAGTTCGTGATCACCGAGTACACGGCGCGCGCGTCGGCACCCTTCGGCACCAGCGGATTGGCCTTGATGGCGGTTGCGATCGCTTTCTTGCCCAGCCGCTCAGGCGGAATCGGGCCGATGATGCCGTACCGATTGCGCAGTGGGACCAGATACGTGGGAATGCCGCCGGACATCACCAGGCCGTGCTCGATGGACTTGTGGCAGTTGCGGTCGCACAGCGCAATCTGGTCGCGGGCCACGGCGGCCATGAAGATCACGCGGTTCGACATGGAGGTGCCGTTGGTGACGCAATACGTGCGGTGCGCGCCGAATACGCGCGCTGCGTACTTCTCATGCTCGGCGATGGGACCGGTGTGATCGAGCAGCGAGCCCAGGCTGCCGACGCTCACCGACAGATCCGAGCGCAGCATGTTCTCGCCGAAATAATCGAAGAAGATCCGCCCCACCGGCGACTTCAGAAACGCGGTGCCGCCGGCGTGCCCCGGCGTGTGCCACGAGTATTCGTATTCCTGGCTGAATCGCATCAGTGCCGCTGCCAGCGGCGGCAGCATGCCTTCGAGGTGACGATGGATCGCCGCGGCCACGCGCCCGCCGACGAACGCTGCTGTGTCCTCCAGCGTCCAGACGAATTCATCGACCATTTCCATCACCTCGATAGGGATGGCGGATGCCTCGCCGCGCTCGGCCAACAGGAAGATGGGGATCTTGTCGTTGCGCGCACGCATGAACTGCAGCAGGGCTCGGGCGCGCGCATGATCGGGATCCTCGTTCAGCGTCCAATCGATCAGCAGCGCGTGAATCGCCGAGTCGGACGTAATGACCGACTGGCCATCATCCGCGGAGGTCGCCTCGACCACTTCGATGGCGCGGGCTTGCAGCTCCTGCACCAGGGCCCGCACGGCGCGGCCTTCCGCGGTGGCCATCCCGAGTTCGTCGTCCACGATCAGTGCCCGCAGGCTCAATCGCTTGATACTTCGCTGGATCATCTCTCCATCTCCTGTGCGACGGTAGCGTCACGGTGCGGGCGTGTTCCATATGAAGAACTGGCGTGTCCGCTCGTCGAATTCGCCGAACCATTTCGCGTACTGCGCGGGGAATGCGTCTGCCTGATACAGCTGGCTCAGCGTTCCATCGACCAGCAGGCGAAAGTCATCGTCGTTGCGCGCCAGCGCGAGTGCGACTGGGTCGTGGGTGAACAGGCGATCGAGCACGACTATTTGTTCATGCGCGTCTTCACGCGCGGCGGGCGGCAGAGCGCTGAGCACGGCTGTGCGGTCACCGAAGAACACGTCCACTTTGCGATCGAGAAGTTGCTGCAAGCCTGTTCGATAGTCGGGAACGGGAACGACGCGAGCATTGATGTGCAACGTCGTGCCGCGTTCGGCCAGCCAGTTCTGCGTACTCGTGCCGGAGACGACGGCGAAGGCAGTCTTCTCCAGGACCTTGGCGGCCGGCGAGCCGCGCCATACGGCTTTCGTGTTCGGTGTTTCGCTTAGCGCATCGCGCAGCTCTGTCGGAGCATCGGCGCGCAGAACCGCGCGGTTGCCGCTTGGAAAGATCGGCAGCGAGAAAGCCGCCGTTTCGCGCCTGACCAGCGTCGCACTAACGGGTACGCACAACAGGTCGATGTTGCCGCGCGCGACATCCTGCAGACGGTTGTCGAATCGGACCGGTGTCCACTTGACGACTAATTGCGGCTGCGACAACCGTACTTTCACTCGATCCGCGATGCGCCGGCATAACCCCACTGCATAACCGTCGGCGGCGCCGTTCGCGTCGAGAAAGGAAAACGGCCGTGCGTCGACGAGATAACCGAACGTGATGTTGCCGCGTTCCCGGATACGGTCCAGCGTCGCCCCTGCTGCCGGCATCGCGGCGATGCACATGAGACTGAGCGTAACAGCGAGGGAAGCGGTGACTTGCTTCGGCAAGACAAACGCAGGAGTTGGTCGTTCGAGCGGCATGATTCTTCTCCTTTGGGGTGCGCCCCGCTGTCACGCCTTGATGGGATGCTCAGGTGCCGCCAGCGCCGTTGGTGGATGCGTAGAGCGCGTTGCGGGACTGTCAGCTGTCGCCATCGCGGCAAGCGCGAAGCGGGGCGCAATGAATCCCCAGATGATGTACGACACGCTTAGTACGAGCATGCCGCCGAGCACAGCGTCCTTGCCCGAGGCGTAGATCGCGAAGGCGCTGTACGCCATGGCGATGAGCGCGACGACGACGTTGCGCTGGTAGATTCGTCGCTCGACCTGTGTGCCTTGCATCATGACCATCAAGGCGGACAGCGCGACGATATAGGGGATGACGTTGGTGACTACCGCCAGGTTAACGAGCGCACTGAACTGCTCGCTGAGCGTAGGCGAAATCGTCGACAAGGCGAGCAGCGACTGCACCGCGCCGAGCACTATCATGCCGGTGATGGGAGCACCCAGCCGGTTCACCTTGGTAAAGAGTGCCGGGAACATGCGGTCGTCCGCGGCGGCCTTGCCGGTCTGTGCGATGGTGAACTGCCAGCCCAGCAGCGAGCCCAGGCAGGCGAGCACGGCGAGCGCCATGATGATGGAGCCCACGGTGGGATTGAACATGTAGGTGTAGGCGAGTCCGAACGGGCCGGTAGAATTAGCCAGTTCTGCGTTCGGCACGATGCCTTGGATCACCGTCGTCGACAGGATATAGATCGCGGCGGCCCCGAGCGTACCGAACATGCAGGCGAGCGGCACGTCGCGTTTGGGATTCTCGACGGCCGCGGAATTCTGCGCCGCCGACTCCATGCCCAGAAAGGCCCACAGCGTCAGCGAAATACTGGAGCCCATGCCCTGCGCCAGGCTCAATCCCTGCGGATTCCAGGCCGCGGCGAATGTGTCCGTGCTGAACCAGAACCAGCCGATGATCGAGATCGCACCGACCGGAATGATGACTCCCCATACCGTGACCGAGCCGATCTTGCCGGTCACGCCGGGGCCGCCGAAGTTGGCGAACGTGGTGAGCCAGAGCAATCCGATCACGCCGATGCAGGTCGTGATCGGCGTCGAGGACAGCCAGGGAAAAAAAGTTGCCAGGTAGCCCACCGCCGAAATCGCAATCGCCACGTTGCCGATGGCGAGCGACAGGAAGTACAGGAGGAAGACCTGGAAGTAGCCGTCTTTAC
>JAIBJL010000035.1 GCA_020029545.1 Gammaproteobacteria bacterium | reverse complement strand
CGCCGGTCTCGCCGATGCGCCCGGGCGCTGGGTCGTTACGAGTCGTCGCTACGAGAAAGCATTCAACGATATTACCCGCCTCAATTACCCCGATCCCCCCGACCCGGTACCGGACGCTGTCAAGCTAGTTGTCGTATAAATGGATTTTTCTACGCAGCCTTTTCCGTGGTGTGTTTCGGTTCGATGTTGAGATCTCCTTTGGCGTCGATGTGGTCGGGATTCAGATGCACGATATCGATGCGCTGCCAGTTTCGCGTCGCGCCTTTCCAGCGTAGCGGGTGGTTGGCTCGGGCGACCTCGTAGAGGGCGCTGCGCCGCTGCAGGATCGCCCGGTCGAGCCCGGCATGACGCTGGGCCGGGGTGACGAAGCGGATCGCGCTGTGACGATGCTCGTGGTTGTACCACTGCACGAGGGTGGTAGCCCAGGCGCGGGCGGCGGCGATGTCTACAAACGGCTCGAGCGGATACTCGGGACGATATTTCAGCGTTTTGAACAGCGACTCCGAGTACGGATTGTCGTTGCTGACGGCGGGGCGGCTCAATGAAGCCATCACGCCCAGAGATCGCAGCGTCGCCAACAGGGTCGCGCCCTTCATCGAGCTGCCGTTGTCGGAGTGCAGGACCAGTTGCCCGGGTGCGATGCGCTCACGCCGGCACAGATCCCGCATCACCTCGCTGGCGTTGGCGCTGCTCTCCTCGGCATAGATTTGCCAGGCGACGATTTTGCGACTGAACACGTCCAGAAAAATGTAGAGATACAGGTACAGTCCGTGGATCGTGGTGGGAAGATAGCTGATGTCCCAAGTGAACAGCTGATTCGGCTCAGTGGCACTCAGTGCCCGCGGCTTGCTGCGTTTGTGAGCGCGCCGCTCCACGCGCCGGTGGGCCAACTGCCCCGCCTCGCGCAGTACCCGATAGAGGGTCGATTCCGAGCCGATATAGCGGTTCTGATCGGCCAGGCGCGGCACGATCTGGCTCGGCGGCAAATGACCAAACTCCGCCGAGTTGGCCACCGCCAGCAGCGTGACACGCTCGGCCACGGAGAACTTATGGCCCGGTGCCTCGTGGCGCAACGTGCGCCCATCGGGAGCGTCATTGGCGGCCAGCTCCCAACGCTGGAAAGTCCTCTCGCTGAAGCCCAGCAACTCGCACGCAGGCGCTAATCGAGCGCCGCCTTGGACCGCCTCCTGGATGAGCCCGGTGATTGCCAGGCGCTCAGTCAACGTGTTCATACGTCCTCGGCCGCCCACAGCGCCCGATATTTTTTTTGGAGCACCAGCAGCGCCGCTGCCTCGGCCAACGCTTTGTCTTTGCGGTTCAGCTCGCGCTGCAATTGCTGGTTCGCCTGACGCAACTGACGCAGCTCCTGCGACTCCTCGCGACTCCCCGCAACCGGGGAGGCACAAAAATCGCTGCGCCATTTCGTCAGATCATGCGCAAATACTCCGCGCTCTCGACACCAAGCGTTCAGTGCCTCATCCTTCAGCTCGTGGCTCTCATGCAATGCCAGCAGTCGCTGCGCCGGCGTCCAGTGGGTCCCTTTTGCTGCCTTCGGCGGTGGGTTCTTCTCATCACGCGATGCGTTCTTCATCCAACCTCTCAAGGTGCCGACGTTCATGTTCAAATCGATTGCCATCGCATCGACGGTTTGATCGCTCGAACGGGCGAACACCTTCCGCAACGCTTGCTCTTTGAAACCAGACTGATACTTTGTCTTCATGCTCATTGTCCTCGCTCTCTATCATCTTTGATGATTATTTAGAGGCGACAACTAGCCTGACACAGGGGGATTCATCGTAAGGCCCGTTGTCCGCATGCTGACCGCCATCGACCTCAACGATCAATGATCGTTCGACGCAGATGAAATCGACGATGTACGGGCCGATCCAAAATTGTCGACGAAATTTGTAGCCCGAAAGACGCCTGGCACGCAGTATGCTCCAAAGCTTTCTCTCTGCCTCAGTTGAGGACCGACGCAGCTCGCGGGCACGGGAGGTGTAGTTGGTGCACACGTCGCAGAATCGTAGTGATTCACGCAATGAGTTCCGCGCGATTATCTGTGCGTTCGATCGAGTTTCGCTTCGCGGCTGCCCCTCATCCCAACCTTCTGATGCACACGGATGTGCAAATGTCGCAAGCGCATGGATGCGCTGGCGCGACGCCCAAGGGAGAAGGAGTCCGCATCTTCACCTCTCCTTGTGGAGAGGTCGCGCAACCGCGCGGGTGAGGAGATTCTTCGCGCCAGCGCCGCAACTCACGCCATTCTAGTCAATCCAGCCAGCGGCTTTGCCGCACGACTGTCCGGAAACACCTGCTGCTCCAGATCGCGTGGGCTCGCGCCCAGATGCTGCGTCAGCACGCCTTTGAAGACCGAGCGCAGATCCAGTGTCGGCTGCAGATCGCGCCCTTGATACAGAGCAGACTTCGCGAGACCAGGCCAGTCCGCAATCACTTTGCCGCCCGCAACGGCGCCGCCAACCAGCAATGCGCAAGTCGCCGTTCCGTGATCCGTGCCGCGCGTGCCATTCACGGCAACCGTGCGGCCGAATTCCGTGACCACCATGATCGCCGTCTTGCTCCATGCCGCGTCCAGCGACGTGCGCAAGGTCTCCAGACCGCGATCTAATGCCTGCAGACGATTGAACAACTGGCCTGCATCCGCACCCTGATTCGCGTGCGTATCCCAGCCGTTCAATTCGATCACCGCGATGCGCGCGCCATGCTGCGCTGACAGCAATCGGCCGGTAGCACGGGCCACCCCATTGAACTGACCCAGCGGATCTCGCAATCCACCGCTCATGCCGCCACTCGCCATGTCGTTCGCCGCCAGCGCCGACTGCAGGCGCTGCGACAACAATGGATCGACCGAATACAGATCGGCGATTCGCTGCAAAGTATCACTGTCTGCCGGGGGCAGTTGCGATGGCGCCCATGAACCGACACGCGCCGCGCCGCGCAGCACCAGCGGGATGTTCTGTGCGATTGCCACCGCCAACTCTTCGGTGTGTGACGCTGGCGAGGGCAATGTCCGCAACAGCCGGTTCAACCATCCATCGCGTGCGCTCATAGGTTGCGTCGTGCCGTTCTCCAGCAAATCCTGGCCGTCGAAGTGCGAGCGCTCGCGATAAGGCGAGGCCACGGCATGCAGCACCGTGAGTTCGCGTGCACGATACCTTTCGTACAGATGCGTGAATGCAGGATTCAGCGCGAACAGATCGTTCAGCCGCAGTTGCAGATCGCTGAGGGCCAGTTCGCCGCGTTGCACGGCATACACCGGATCGCCGTAAGCCGGTACCGCCGCCAGGCCATCCAGCGCACCGCGCAGTATGACCAGCACCAGGCGTGCATCGATCGCTGCGCTGGCGACGGCAAATCGCGGCAGCAAGTTGATGGCCGCGCCAGCCATGACGCCTTGCAGGAATCTACGGCGCGTACCGCCAATCGGTGCAGGTGTTGGATTCGACTGTGACATGGGGGGATGCCTTTTGGGACCTTGATCGCGGCTATCACCGCCGAATGAATTCCGGGCTGGCCAGCAGCAATGTGACACCTTGTGACGCGCTCGCCGCACGACCGATCGCGGTGCGCGTCCGCTCGCTCAATGTCGCGCCCAGCGAGTTCGCCGCTAGCTGCAGCGGCTGTGCGTTCGCACCCACGCGCTCGCCCAGCTGGGTCGCCCATTCAATGCGTTTGAGCAATGCATCCGGACCGTCCCACTGCGCCGCTGTGTCCGGCCAGCCGGCCGGCGAGCCCGGCGTGAACGGTCGTTGACCCAGCAACTGGAACGGTGCCACGAATTGCTGTGCTCGCAATGGAATGAACTCCATGCCCCGAAAAGCCGAGACCACGAACTCGTGCGGTGACTTGTATTTCGCAGGTGCCGCTTCCCAGGCCTGGGCCAAGGTGGTAAGCGCTGCGTGCACCGTGGGCAAGTCCCCGTCACTATCGACGAAGACGTTGCGGATGCGCTGTACGGCGGCATCAGGCGGTGTATCAGCGACGAAATGACGCACCAGTTTGGTTGCCAGGTGTATCGCCGTCGCGGGATGAGACGCGAGATCTCGTAACACGGCCTGCGTCTGCGCAGCATCGTCTTCGGCATAGCGCCTGCCGACCACAGTCTGCAAGCCGGGCTCATGGGCATTCTCGCGGAAGAAGAACTTGCCGGCCTCACCGCCCGCCAGCGGTCCGCGCGCACTGCCGATGGACCAGCCCGTGAGTACGCGTGCAAACGCTGTGACATCGGCCTGTGAGTAGCCGCCATTCACGCCGAGCGTATGCAACTCCAGAATCTCGCGGGCCAGATTCTCGTTGCTATCCAGTTTGCGTTCGCTGTCGGGCTGACGCCGTGCGACCCGTTTAGCCAGCTTCGAGTTCGGACCGATCGACGCCTGGTTGTCGAGATACAGAATCATGGCCGGGTGCGATTCGACGGCCAACAGCAATTGCGCGAAGCTGCCACTCAGGTTCGGCCGGATGGCTTCGTTCTCCAGCGTCGCCGCGAGTGCCGCTACCTGCGGTTTGTCTGCCGACACCGCGAAATGATTGGTCCAGAAATGCACCAGCCGCTCGCGAAACGACTCAGGCGTTTTCACTGCGACCTGATAGCGTGCCGCCACTTGGTTCAAATAGATCGGTACGAGTGCCTGACGTACAGCAGCAAAGTTGCGCTTCACGGTTTCGGCCGCGTCGGTCTGGTCGCCATCCTGGCGTTTGGCCCGCTGCTGCTCCATCCGCTTCTCCTGGTAGATGCGCAGTACTTCGGCAGACCCCGGCAGCGCAGCGATTTCCGCGGGCAAGGGTCTGGGCCCCTGCACCTGTCGCGTAAGCCATGCCTGACCATCGTTAGACACCTGTGCGATCTCACCCGGCCGTGCCCCAAGGCCGAACCGATTGGTGGCAATTACCGCCTGAATTGTCACTGCAACCACCTCGTGACCGGCGAATTCCGCCTGGTATGACGCTAACGCGCGAGCGCACCGCCCGTTGACCGTCATATTTCTGACGGATCTGCCGCGGGATCTGAGTAGCGTTATCGGTACTTGCTTGACACTTTTCAGTTGGCTCCGTCTGCGCAGTCAACCGACCGCAGGCATCCGCGTTATGGCCCCAACAACGCGACATTCGTCCGTTGTCACCAGGAGTCCACATGAAGAACAAGTCACTCATCCTGATCGCCACACTGTCGATCGCCGCTGCGTCGGTAGCGCAGGCGGGCACGCGCGATCCACGCATCAATGCGCGTCAACATGCTCAGCACGACCGCATTCGCCAGGGGGTGCGTTCGGGAGAACTCACACGGCAGGAAACTCGCCAGGTTGCCGACGAGCAGCGCGATATTCGTCAGCTCGAACGGGCCTACAAATCCGATGGCACGTTGTCCCGTACCGAGCGTCGCGACCTTGCGCACGAACAGAATCAGGCCAGCCGCGACATCTACCAACAGAAGCATGACGCGCAGGAGCGCCCTACCGTACCGGCGATTCGCGATCCGGGTATCAATGCACGGCAGGCGAATCAGACGGCGCGCATTGCGCAAGGTGTGAAATCCGGCGAACTGACGCGCGACGAGTCGCAGGAGCTGCGCAGCGAGCGTCGCGACATTCGCGAACTCGAACAGACTTACAAGTCGGATGGCACACTGAATCGCGACGAACGCCAGGATTTGCACCAGCAGCTGAATCAGCAGAGTCGCGAGATCGCGGAAGAAAAGCACGACGCCGAGACGCGCTGAGCTAACGGCAGACGCGGCGCCACCAGGAGAGGTGATAAAGCGGACTCCTTCTCCCTGGGGGCGTCGCGCCATGGGCGCGTCCATGCGCTGGCACCAGGCCTTCGAAGCGGCAACAACACAATTGATTACCGTCGCGTCGAGAGGAAACCTTGCCTACCGCCGAGTCGTTACTCGTTCCGGTACTGCAAGGTGTCACATGATCGAAGAACTATTGCTGCAGGTAGTCAAAGCTGGGGCGTACTACGTTGCGCTCGTCATCCTGATGCGGGCCGCCGGCAAGCGGCTGGCAGGTCAAACGACCACTTTCGACCTGATCGTGCTGATCACTCTCGGCGTGGTGCTGCAGACCAGTGCCTTGCAGAAGGGATCGTGGAACGCGTTGACGTTCGTCATCACCGTCTTTCTGTTTCACCGCGGACTTGCGGCCGTGTGCGCGCGATCGACTGCTATTCGACACCTGGTGCGCGGGCGTCCCCGGGTGTTGGTCCGCGACGGACGCATCATCGACAGTGCGCTGGTCGCCGAGGGGATCAGTCAAGCGGAGCTGCTGGCGGGACTGCGCAAGCTCGGGCACGACAGTCCTCAGCAGGTAAAGCTCGCCACGCTTGAGGAGACCGGCCACATTTCGGCCGTTGCCAACGCCTAGCCTATCGGACTGGTATGAAACGACCCGTCGGACTCTGACGTGCATGGACGCATGAATGCCGCGGAGCACAGGATGTGCATGAGCGGCCCTGTCACGAGGGTCGCGGAGCCGAGCAAAAAGTGTGTTTTTTGCTCGGCTCTCGCCGCGTTCGCGGCGGGCACATCTGCTGCACATGGATGTGTAAATGCCGTGGGCGCAGGAAGCGCTGGAACGGCCCTGTGCCTGGGTGGCACTCGATGAAATACGTTTCATGCTTCGGGGTCGGCCGGCTGCGTTCCCGACGCAGCTCGGCACTTCCTACGTCCATGTAGGGCGGGTGCCGCACGATGGACAACTAGCGGACACTGTCCCTCACAACAGACGGTTCGATTGCTCAGCAGCCCCTCCCATGCGCCGTCGCCGCCTTCCCCTGCGATGAGTCCCGCTTCCGGCTTTCGCCACGAGCACCAGTAAAGGTTAAGATTGAACTCATCGCTATGTCTGTGCGATCTGATCCCCGTTGCATTTTTTGCACCGCCGGAACAGGAACCGGGCATTGGCGACATGCGTTTGCCAGGCACCAACTCGTTCATCGCCCGGATGTCATCCCAGCGGAGCGCTATTCCTGCCGGGCACTCGTATCATTGCCAAGTTTGCTCATCGCCGCATCGATGCGGCCTGCGTTGTCTGCTGTAACCGGTCCGGATGGCGCGTGCGACTTACATTGCACGCGCACCTCATGGGCGGATGCATGACGCGCGGTTGCAGCCTGTCGGACTGAAGTGATCGTAGCGAGGCGCGTGGCAGATGGAGGACAGTTTTTCGTTTCTTCGAGGCGAATAGCCATAGCTATTTAGCTATTTAACGAGAAGAAACGAAAAAATGGACCCAGCTGACACCGCCGCAGTAGATCAACCTTCAGTCCGACAGGCTGCTAGTGTATGGACACCGTGAATTTTCGATATCGCAGCCGAACAAGACCACCCAGTGCCAGTGATCGATCCTTCCACGCGCCCGGTCGCCAACCGCCCGCCTCGACGCCTTCGGATCTGGGCCACCCTCATCGCCGCTGCCACCATCAGTGTCGGCGGGGTCGCCGCGATGCGACAGGAGACGCCGCTACCGAAACCGCAGCGCTATCCATTCACGCCGCAAACCGTACCGGACCTGGCAAAGCGCCTGTCCGGGGAGAATCCCGCGCCACGTGTGCTCGACGGCGGTTCTCCCCTGCGCCAGATCACGTTCGATCAATATCGCGACATTCGCGTGAACGCGGACAGCGCGGTATGGCGCAACGAACAGGTACCGTTTCGGGTCGAAGTGCTGCCGGCGGGATTTCTGTTCGAATCGCCGGTCATGGTATCGGTGGTCGAGAACGGCATGGCGCGCGACCTCGCGGCGGCGCCTGGAACGTTCATCCTGGGGCCGTCCATCGCGAAGCAACTGGCGAATGTGGATCTGCCGCTGTCCGGCTTCCGAATACGCGGACATATCAATTCGCGTTCGACCTGGGATGAGTTCCTGGTGTTCCAGGGCGCGTCCTATTTCCGGGCCATCGCCAAAGGCAACCAGTACGGTTTGTCGGCTCGCGGCCTGGCTCTGCGCACGGCGCATCCTGCGGGCGAGGAATTTCCCGCATTCACGCATTTCTGGATTGAGCGCCCGAGTACCAATGCCACCGGCGTGGTCGTACACGCCCTGCTGCAAAGTCCATCGACTACCGGTTCGTATCGCTTCTCGGTGACGCCGGGCACCGAAACCATGATCGATGTCGACCTCACTTTGTATCCGCGAGTCACGCTCGACAGTGTCGGACTGGCGCCGCTGACCTCGATGTTTCTATTCGACGAATCCAATCGCAGCCGCATCGATGACTTCCGCGACGAGGTCCATGATTCCGACGGCCTGCAGATTCTCATGACATCGGGTGAGCAGATCTGGCGGCCGCTCGCGAATCCGGCGCAGCTGCAGATTTCCAGCTTCACTGCGGATGCGCCAAAAGGCTTCGGGCTGGTGCAACGCTCGCGCAAAGTGTCGGACTATCACGATCTGGACGCGCGGTATGAGAAGCGACCGAGCGCGTGGATCGAACCGACCAGCGACTGGGGTCCGGGCTCGGTGGAATTGATCGAAATTCCCACCGATCGCGAAATCAATGACAACATTGTGGCGCTGTGGCGACCGAAGCATCCGCTTCCTGCCGGCAAGCCTTGGCATGCCACCTATCGCATGCGTTGGCTGCCGCTGCCACGTTCGGCAGCGCTAGGCCGCGTATCGGGCACTCGTACCGGTCCGAGTCACGATGGCAAGAAGCGCCTGTTCGTCGTGGACTTCGACGGCATGGGTACATCGATCGAAGGCCTGAAGATCGATGTCGGCGCTTCGCGCGGCAAAGTCAACAACGTGATGCTGCATCCCTTCCCCGCATTGCGTAGTATTCGTGCCAGCTTTGAACTTGCCCCTGGCGACGCCGACGTTGCCGAATTACGTCTGCGCCTGTTGCGCGGCGACCGGCCTGCCACGGAAACCTGGCTATATCGATGGACGGCCAGCTGAATCTCATGATCCGACCCGCATTGGCCGAAGCGACGCATGCACCGGCAACTCTGCCGGATGCGGCGCCGTCGGACGGCGGCATGCCGCCTGAAGCACCCCTCGACATGCCCACCCAGGATCTGCGGCACAACCCGTGGCCGACGGCGGAACGCACTCAGAGCCGCTGGCTCACCTGGCCGGCACGCATCCTGTCGGTCGGCGGCACGATCGGCATCACCGGCTATGGCTTGAGGGAAATGTTTGCCATCGTCGGGGCCGGCAACATGACCAGCCTGCAGGCCGTGATGATTTTCTTTTTCGCGATCACGCTGTGCTGGATCGCGTTCGCCTGCGCATCCGCCATCGCCGGATTTTTCCTACCCGCGGCCAAAGCCGCAGAAGCCGAACTCGGAACGAGCCTGACGGCGCTGGTCATGCCGGTCTACAACGAAGATCCGGTACGCACGACAGCCGCATTGCAGTCCATGGCTGAAGCGCTGCACGCTGCCGGCGCGGCGCGCAATTTCGAGATTGCCATCATTTCGGATTCCACTCATGTAGATGCGTGGATTGCCGAATCGCTGGCTGTCGATCGACTGCGCGGTGCGCTCGATGGCGTAATGCAAGTGCGCTATCGCCGGCGCTGGCACAACACCGGCCGCAAGGTCGGCAATGTCGATGATTTCGTGCGTCGCTGGGGTGGTCATTACGACTACATGCTGGTGCTCGATGCCGACAGCCTGATGAGCGCGCAGACGCTGATTGCCCTCGCCCGTCGCATGCAGGCCGATCCCCAGTTGGGCCTGCTGCAGACGGTACCGGCGCTGATCGGCCAACGCAGCCTGTTTGCGCGTCTGCAACAGTTCGCCAGCCGCGTGTACGGGAACGTGATCGCGCGCGGTGTCGCCGCCTGGTCTGGCGATGACGGCAACTACTGGGGACACAACGCCATTATTCGCGTGCGCGCCTTTGCCAGCACCTGCGGGCTGCCACAACTGCAGGGACGCAAGCCCTTCGGCGGACATGTGTTGTCGCACGATTTCGTCGAAGCTGCGCTAATGCGCCGCGCCGGCTGGCGCGTGCAGATGGCCTCGGACCTGGATGGCTCCTGGGAAGAAGGACCACCCTCATTGGTCGATGTCGCCGTGCGCGATCGTCGCTGGGCCCAGGGGAATCTGCAGCATCTGAAAATCATCGGCACCGCGGGTCTGTCCGGCGTCAGCCGCATGCATCTGGCGATCGGCATCATGAGCTATCTGTCGTCACCCCTGTGGCTGTGCCTGATTCTGGTCGGCTTCGCGCTGACATTGCAGGCCACGCTGATTCGTCCAGAGTACTTCAGTTCGCAATTCCAGCTCTTTCCGAACTGGCCGCGATTCGACGCGGAACGCATGATCCTGCTGTTCATGTTCAGCATGACCGTGCTGCTCATCCCCAAAACACTGGGCATGCTGCGCACCTTCATGTCGTCGTCGACGCGCAAGGGTTGTGGCGGCTTCATCGGTATTCCGGTCAGTGCCAGCATCGAGCTGCTGTTATCGGCGCTCTATGCACCGGTGATGATGCTGATCCAGACACAGCACGTGTATGAAATCTTGC
The DNA here is from genome assembly GCA_020029545.1 of Gammaproteobacteria bacterium. GTDB lineage: Bacteria > Pseudomonadota > Gammaproteobacteria > Steroidobacterales > Steroidobacteraceae > Steroidobacter. The sequence goes on along the minus strand of JAIBJL010000035.1, from coordinate 8,499 downwards.
GCGGCAAGGACTCTGACTGGGGCTCGCAGCGGCGCGACGCGAATGTGACGTCTTGGCGCGAAGCATGGCATTACCATTGGAAGCACACCCTGGTGGGCATCGTCACTGCGGTCGTCGCCTATCTGCTGTCGCCCGAATTACTCGCCTGGCTGGCGCCAGCCGTATTGGGACTGATGCTGGCCGTGCCGCTGTCGAAAGCGAGCGGCAGCGTGATGATCGGTCAGTTGCTGCGGCGGCTGGCGCTGTTTCGCACGCCTGAAGAAAAGCAGCCACCCTCGGTACTCGAACGTCGCAACGAACTGATCGCAGCGGCAACGACGCTCGACGGCGATCCTCTGCTTCATCTTGCTCGCGATGCACAGGCGCGCGCCGCCCACAGCACGGGCAACCTGCCGCGACCGGCGGACAACCGCGGGCATCCCAATGCATTCAGGCTGACGGCACAGCACAAACTGGAAGAAGCGGAAAATCTGCAGGAGGCATTACGCTGGCTGACGGGACCGGAGCGCATCGAAGTCGCGGCGGATCGCCGGCTGCTGCAGACACTGGCGGCGCTACCCGATCAGGAACCCCACCCGCAACCGCATTGAGTCAGCGCTGCTCAAGCCCGCGACGAGTAGTTCGTCCTTCTCGCGACGGCGGAATCCAGGCTCATACACATCAACGCAGTGACGAGAAGGATCGTAAAAATGGACGTAAGCTGACACCGCCACCAAATAGGGCCTGGGGCATGGGGCCTGGGCAGGAAACGGATCGGTACACGCTGGCGCATGGAACTCGAGTCTCCTACCCAGGCCCCACGCCCCAGGCCCTTGCGCCAAGGCAGTAGGTTTGGGGTGAGTCGCGGGGCAATCTTCTCTAAGCAAGTGGCATTGGCTCCTAGTCTTGTCGCCGTGCACGTCGATTGTCCCATTCGTCCCGGTAACGAGTGGACAGCGACAGGCTGGACGGCAGAATGCTCGATGGCGGTGGCCTGCGCAGCCCTTCCTGCAAGTAGCGCAGGGAGGCACGAATGCCGTGATCGGAATACGGTTTGGCAATCACGCCGATGGCGCCACCGTAGTCGGCGGGTAACAAGCCCGGGTTCGCGGTTAGAAAGATGACATGTAAATCGATTTCCTCGCGCATCTGCCCCACGAACGCGATGCCCGAATCGCCATGCGACAATTGCAGATCGACGAACGCCAGATCGGGCTGCTTGGATCGCGCGAGCAGCCGCGCTTCTGCATTCGACACAGCCCATCCCACCACTTCGTGACCTGCTTCGGTCAGCAGGCTCTCCAACTCCAGCGCGAGCAACGCCTCATCCTCGACGATCAGTATTCGCAATGGTGCGTAGGTTTCGATGGGAGTAAGCACGTTGCTCGGCAGTGAGGATGCAATAAGACATGCGGAATCGAATGGTGAAAAGCCTTTCACTTTGGTCAACGTTGTCCCGCCGTGAAAGATCCGTGACATCGAACCACAATCATCAAATGCCTCTTCTGTCACATGGGCGCATTCCATCGCGGGTCCGGCCACGGCCTGTAAAGACTCCATCAGCCAGTCTTCACTTAGCTGGCAACAACCCAGCGCCGCTCCAGCAGGACGAACAGCCACTGCACGGCGACGGCCAATAACGCCGCAGGCACGGCGCCTTCCAGAATCAGCGCCGTATCGTCGAGTCGGATGCCCGTCAGAATAGGCTGACCCAATCCGCCCGCACCGACCAGTGCACCCAGTGTTGCCGTCCCGACATTGATGACGGCGGCGGTGCGGATGCCGGCAATGATGGATCGGGCCGCCAGCGGCAGTTCGACCAGCCGCAGCCGCGCCGCGGCCGACAAGCCCAGCGCGCGCGCCGACTCGCGTAACTCGCGAGGAATCTCGGCAAGTCCGGTGTGAGTGCCGCGCAGAATGGGCAACAGGCTGTAGAGAAACAAGGCCATGATGGCCGGCGCGTACCCGATGCCCAGCCAGGGAATCAGAAATACCAGCAACGCCAGGGCCGGCAACGTTTGCAGCGTATCCGCCAGCGCGAAGGCGATTCGGTTCACGCCGCGTCGATAGAAAGCCAGCACGCCGAGCGGCAGCGCCAACAAGATCGCTGCGCCCAGAGAAACCGACACCATCGCCAGATGCTCACTCGTGCGTGCGAGCACTCGTGACCAGCGACGCTCCGGCTGCATCGACGCGTCAATGGCGAACTTCTGCCGGAGAAATTCAGCCGCTACTTCCTTCTCGGGCCGCCGGTCGATCTTCGCGGCGGCGTTCATGCGACTCATCGTGGTCGCATCGATCGCGCCGCCGAGTCGATTCAGCGCGTCGCGCAGCGCCTGCGGCACGTCGTCGCGACAGACGAACAGGGCATCGTAGGCGGGAAAAAATTGCAGATCGTCGTTCAAGGCCAGCAATTCGTAGTGTGCGATCTCCGCATCGGTGGAATACAGATCGGTAACATCCAGCGAGTCGCCGGCAATACCGCGATAAGCAAGATCGTGGGCCAGGCCATGCACATCGGCTTGCGGCAACGCATAGCGGCTGCGCAGACCCGGCCAGCCGTCCTGTCGTTCGAGGAACTCGTTACTGAGCCCGAAACGCAGCTCGGGATGCGCTCGCAGTTGCGAGATCTGCGCAATACCCAGTCGCTGTGCCTGTGTGCGCTTCATGCCGAGCACATAAGTGTTGTTGAATCCCAGCGGACGCGACGCCCACACCTGCTGTCCGATCAGCGCCTGCTTGAGCTGTGCATCGTCATGCAGTGCCTGGCCCGCGAAAATCTCGGCGCGCAACGTGCCGGTGTATTCGGGATAGCATTGAATATCTCCGCGCAGCAAGGCACTCCACAGGATACGGGTACCACCGAGCTCTTTACGATGCTCCACCTCCATGCCTGCGCCGCGTGCGAGTTGCGCACCCATCTCGCCCAGAATGACCGACTCCGTAAATACCTTGGACCCGAAGACGACGGCCGCACCTGCGGGATACGCGATCAGCCATGTCGCAAGCAACGCAAGACAAAGCAACCCACTGCGCGCGCTGGGTCCTGCGGAGTCGGTCCAGGCCAAACTATCTTGCCTGGGCAGTGACGTCATCCGAGCACCGGCAGCGCACGTTGCGCGCCGATGAAATCGCTGACGAATGGCGCAGCCGGCGTCCGGGCCAGCGCTGCATAGTCGCCTTGCTGCACGACGCGTCCCTGGCGCATGAGCACGAGATGCGATGCAAAGAAGGCCGCTTCCGCCATATCGTGAGTGACCAGCAGTACGGATTTGCCGACCCGCGCAAACAGCTCGTGCAACTCTTCCTGCAATTCATGGCGCACCATCGGATCGAGCGCGCCGAGCGGCTCGTCAAGCAGCAGCACATCCGGATCGAGCATCAGTGCACGCATGAGACTCACCCGCTGTCGCTGACCGCCCGACAGATCGCGCGGATAACGATCGAGCAGTGCCATTGGCAATTGCGCGAGTGCCGCCAACTCAGCGACGCGCGATGCGATCCACGGGCCCTCGCGACCACGATAGCGCGCGGCGAGCGTGACATTGTCATGCGCGCTCAGATGCGGAAACAGACCGCCGGACTGGATCACGTAACCAATGCGTTGCCGCGCTTCGAGCACATTGTCGGATCGCAACTCGATACCGTTGATCAGCACTCGTCCGCGATCTGGCATGAGCAAACCCGCGGCCATTCGCAGCAACGTCGACTTGCCGCAACCGCTCGGTCCGATCACGGCGACCGTCTGCCGTGCGGCGACGGTCAACGTGACCTCGCTCACTGCCACCACGTCGTCGAACGCGTGGCTGACATTTTCGAAATGGATCATGCTGGTAAGATAATGGTGAGTAGTGAATGGTCAGCGGCACGATGGCTGTGTCCGCCATCGACGTCTACACCTTCCGCGAATGCGGATCCGCACCTCCCTTCGAAGGCAGACGCACGGTGAACTGACTGCCACGGCCAGTGCCCGCGCTGGCCGCCTGGACGCTGCCTGCATGCAGTGCAACGAGGTCTTTCACCAGTGCAAGGCCGATCCCCAGACCCTTCGCACGGGAGGACTCTTCCGCCTCGCCATCGCCACCAGCGCGCGTGAATAGCTCGAAAATCGACGTCAGCATGTGCGACTCAATGCCGATGCCAGAGTCCTGCACATGCACGACGGCTTCGGTATCTTCCGTCGTGACCGTTACCCAGATCCTGCCGCCGCGCGGCGTGTACTTGATGGCGTTGTCGATCAGATTCGAGAACACCTGGAACAAGCGGGTCGCATCGGCACTGACCTCGATCTCGCCCGCTGGCATCAGCAATTCCAGCTGCAGGTTCCTCTCCTCAGCCAACGGCTGCAGCGCGGTCACGACCTGCTGTACCAGCGCCGTCAGCTGCACATCGTCGGTCCTGATCGCAAGTTTGCCGAGCGACACACTCGACGCGTCGAACAGATCCTCCGTCAATCGATGCACGGCCAGCGCCTGCCGTTCGAGCAGATCGAGCAGTTGGTTGCGTCGCTCGGCATCCTGAGTTTTGCGCAACAGGCGGGCGCCCTGCGTCACGGCAGCCACCAGATTGCGCAACTCATGTGACAAGGTCGCAATGCTCGCCGTTCGCGAATCAACTGCGTCGCGCGCGCTGTCGAGTTCTTTGTTCAGATGTTCGAGTTGCACCTTCAACGCCGTGCGATCGCGCAGAATCTTGCAGTACCCCAGCAACTGCCCGGAGGGATCGCGAATCGCAAACAAGGTGCCGGTGGCCCAGAACCGCGAGCCATCAGCCTTCACATGCCAGCGATCGTCTTGCGCGGTTGCCGAACTCTGGGCTATGCGTTGTTCGAACTCGGGCAAACCGAGATGTTGATCGGCCGGCGTAAAGAATTCATCCAGCGGCTTGCCGACGATGTCGGTGCGACTGCAGCCAAAAATCGCTTCGGCCGCCGGGTTCCACCACAAGATGCGCCCGCCGGCATTGGTCAGAATGAACGCATGACCCGTCGCTTGCTCCGCTATGAGCCGCAGCCAAGTCGCGAGTTCCTCGTCGCCGAATCCTTCCGGTGTCAGCATGTCATGTCCACCTCTCCCACGGCCAACGTGGATCACGTCTGCAGTGCCGTCCGATGCTACAGGCCCGCGAGGCAACGCTACGAGCGTTTTCAACCAACTCGGCCTGAATCAGCTTCACTTTTATCCTCGGCAACTTTGTCGCGAGATGGTGACGCAATTCGCCATAGGGGCTCGCTATTGTTTGGCGTCTGCAAAGCCATTGTCGCATGCACGTCATGATGACAGCCGACAGTAGTCGGACAGCGCAAATTGTAAAGGGCAAACCCGTCGAAAGGCGGGGACGCAATACCACCGGTCTAACGGAAGAAATTCCCAGACAGCGGGGTTGCCAATGAGTCGCGATATCTCGGGATCGGTGACTTCAAGTCACGCGACCCGCCATCAGAACATTGCAGCAACCTCATGCACTGCGGTCCCGCGGTAGCGGCGTCATTGCCCGACACATTCGCGCGGAGAGCAACTGGTGCATTCCCAGCTCCACCGCCGTGTGAGAGTAGAGGTTCGAGCAATGATCAGGTCCATCGTTTCCCACCCCGCCGCCATTCGCTGCGCACTCGTGCTGACGGTGACGGTCGCATTCACCGGCTGCTTCGATGAGCTGTCAGGGAGTCAGCCAGCGGCGGCCAGCGCCGCGACACCCCTAGCGCAACAGGCAAACCAGGCTCCGGAGATCACTGGGGTGCCGGCGACAACCATCGAATCAGGACAAACTTACACGTTCGCCCCAGCGGCCATAGATGCCGAACAGGACTTTCTCGAATTCCAGGTCACCAACAAGCCCGCCTGGACGCAGTTCAGCGATGAAACCGGCACACTCAGCGGCACGCCGCAGGATGAGGATGTCGGCGAAACGGCCGACATCACCATTGCAGTGACCGATGGTCGCGATCATCGCGCAGTGGGCCCGTTTCGTATCACCGTCGTCCCGCGAGGAAAGCCAGCGACCGGCGGCATCACGCCACCGTCCATCAGTGGATCTGCAAGCGGGAGCGTGCGGGTCGGCCAAGCCTACAGCTTCATCCCAACGGCGTCCGATGCGAACAACGACCGGCTGACTTTCCTGATCTCGAACCGGCCCTCGTGGGCAACGTTCAGCACGGCCACCGGCGCGTTGACGGGCACGCCGACCGAGGCGAACGTCGGGACTTACGCCAGAATCGTCGTCAGCGTCAGCGACGGCAAATTCATCACGTCACTACCCGCATTCACGATTCAGGTGAATAACGTGGACAATCGCGCACCCTCCATCAGCGGCGTGCCGAGCACGAGTCTGCAAGCAACGCAGACTTACTCCTTTGTACCGGTGGCCACGGATGCCGACGGTGACTCGCTCTCCTACAGCATCCAGAACAAGCCTTCGTGGGCCACATTCGACGCCACCAATGGCCGTCTCAAGGGCACGCCGGGCGTTGCGATTGCAGGCAGCTACGCCAACATTCTGATCAGCGTAAGCGACGGCAAAGCGACGGCTTCGCTGCCGGCATTCACTATTACCGTGGGGCCTGCACCCAGCGGTACGCCGACCATTTCGGGGTCACCCGCCACGACGGCGACCGTGGGAACGGCATACAGCTTCCGGCCGTCGGCCAGCGATCCGAACGGCGACACGCTTAGTTACTCTATCCAGAATCGTCCGACCTGGGCCGCGTTCAATACGATCACCGGTGCATTGACAGGTACGCCAAAGACGGTTGGCACTTCCAGCAACATCATCCTCAGCACCAGCGACGGCAAGAGCAGCGCGTCTCTGGCGCCATTCGCCATTGTCGTCAAACAACCGGCAAATGACCCGCCAACGATCTCCGGCACGCCGCCAACGAGCGCATCCGTCGGCGTTGCGTACCGCTTTCAGCCGAGTGCCAGCGATCCGAACGGCGACACACTGTTGTGGTCGATCGCCAACAAGCCCTCGTGGGCCACATTCAACACCGCCACTGGCAACTTGTCCGGAACACCAGCCGAAGCCAACGCGGGCGCCTTTACGAACATCACGATCAGCGTAAGCGACGGCAAAGCGAAAGTAGCACTCGCGCCGTTCACGATGACTGTCGCACCGAATGCACTGGGCAGTGCACGGTTGCTATGGCAGGCGCCCACGCAGAATGACGACGCGAGTGTCCTTACAGACCTGGCAGGTTTTCGCATCGTCTACGGCACCAGCCCAAGCGAACTGACGAAGACGATCGACGTACTTGGTCCAAACTCGACCAACTACACAGTCGACAGCCTGACCGCAGGAACCTGGTATTTTGCAGTCAGAGCATACACGGCCGCAGGTACCGAGAGCGCGTTGTCCACAATCGCCAGCAAGACGGTTCCGTGACGGCAACCGTGAATCACGATCTCTTGCTCAGAGGACGGTAAGTAACAGGACATAAATGTTCTCAACATGCATTTTTTATCACTGCTGCCCAAGTTAGCGTAAATCGAGCACAGCGATCTCTGCTTAACTCGGGCAATTGACGGTTTTTCGAGCGGAACCAATCGCCGCCCTTGACATACCGCCCAAGTTAAAACGTCATTACGGTCTGATACATGCCAACGCCGCACCGAGAGTCCGGGTTGGCAAACAAATTGCACCATCGTCAACAACTCCGTCGATGGTTACCCGACATCTCGCCAAGGGCATAGAGACTGACATCCGGCAAATTGATAGCCCGCTATTTCTGGAGCAACTATCGTGGAAAAAATCAGTTCACTCCAAATTCTAAGATTTTTCGCTGCCGCTCTGGTGCTGCTTTCCCATATAGAAGGCAGGCTGATTGGCTTCAGCGAGCGCTTCCACATATCCGTCTATACGATCGGTTTCTCGGGCCGATTCGGCGTCGACATATTTTTTGTTATAAGCGGCTTCATCATGGGATGGCTTTCGTTGCGGGCGTTCGGCCAGCCGGGTGCACCCCGAAGATTCATCCTCGACCGTATCACGCGAATTGTCCCGCTCTATTGGGTCTGCACGCTTGCGAATGTTTGCCTTGCACTTCTCGCTGCATCGCTGGGAGATCCAGCGCGCGTCAACGTGCCTACGCTCGATGACGTCGTGAAAAGTCTTTTGTTTATTCCCTTTCTTGATGAAATGGGTATGCACCGACCGGTGCTGGGACAGGGTTGGACGCTGGATTTCGAAATGATGTTCTACTACGTCTTTTCGATCTGCCTTCTCCTGCGCAGACCCTGGGGGCTTGTAGCATTGAATGCTTCAATTTTAGGCATCTATGCACTGGGCCTGCTGGACGGACTCCCAATATCGATTGACATTCTGTCCGACCCGATCATCCTTGAATTCCTGGCAGGGGTAACTCTTTCTCTGGTTCGCGAACGAAAAGGACTTGTCTTGCCAATCCGGGCAACCACAAGCTTATTGTTGATCACGATTGGCCTTACTACTCTCTTCAACAGGAACAACGAACTTAGACTGTTGATCAACGGAGTCGTAGCTACATTCCTAGTTGCCGTATGCGTT
>JAIBJL010000254.1 GCA_020029545.1 Gammaproteobacteria bacterium | reverse complement strand
GGGCGGCGGCTGGTCGGAGTGAGCAGTTTGCAAGGTCGCGGAATTCGCAGCAATCCATGAAGAACGGTGCAGTGTCAGGGGGGAGTGTCATGGGTAATGCCGGGGTAGTGCCGGTGGCTACGCACCCCGCCCTTCGATAAGGAACTCATCGGACGAACCTCAACCGCTGTTCCAATTCCCGCAACCCCACGGTGACGTTGACCTGTTTTCCGCCTTCCAGTACCGCGTGGAAATTCCCCTCGCCGCTCGACCGGAATTCGACGATGCGGCTGACATTGACGATCAGCGATCGATTGAGTCGCACGAATTCCGCCGCCGGCAGGCCTCGCTCCAGCGAGACCATGGTCTCGCGGATGATGTGCCGTTCATCCCCCACATGGACAATGACGTAGTTGCCGGCCGATTCGATCCAATCAATCTGCTCGCACTTGATGAAGATCACCCGATCGTTCGTTTTGACCATGAGCCGCGCAATGCGCCGCGGTTCCACGGACGTGTCCGAAGCCTCCCTGGCAATCGGCTCTGCGCCGATTGCCGCGAGTTGTTCACGCACACGGTCGAGCGAACGACGCAGCCGCTCCGGCCGCACCGGCTTGAGCAAATAGTCCACCGCGCGCGTATCGAACGCTTCAACGGCGAATGAATCATGGGCCGAAACGAAAACCACCAGCGGCAGTTCGGACTCACCCAGCACTTGCACCAACCTCAGGCCGGTCATGCGCGGCATCTGTACGTCCAACAACAGCAAATCAGGCTTGGACTGCTCAATGATCGTTCGCGCCTGCTGTCCCGTGGCGCATTCGGCGATGATCTCGATGTCCGCATGCTCGGCGAGCAGGTCTCTCATGCGCTGCCGCGCCAATAGCTCGTCATCCACTAGAATGGTTTTAATCTTCATGCGCGTTGTGAGCGATGGCATTGGCGGTTGAGCGGGCAGGAATTCTTATCGCAACTCGAAACCCTCCCTGCGCCAGGTGTCCCGCTTCAAACAAGTGTTTGTCGCCAAAATGAACCTTGAGCCTGGCCTGTGTGTTGGTGAGACCCAGCGCGGTGGACTTGCTGGGCAGATGGCTGTCATCCAAGCAGGCGTTGAACGTGTTGGCGACCTCGAGAAACAACTCGTCACCCTTGACTCGCCCCTGCACGGTGACGTGCTCGGTCTGGTCGGATGCCTCGACACCGTGACGAATCGCGTTCTCGACCAAAGGCTGGAGCAGCAACGGCGGCACATAGGAATTCGCTGCTTGCTCACTCACCTCGACGTCGAATGCCAACCTGTCGCCAAACCGCAGGCGCTGGATGTCGACATAGTGCTGCAAAAGCGCCAGCTCTTCGCTCAGCCGGATCTGGTCCCGTTGCGGCTCACGCAACGTCATGCGCAGCAGGTCGGAGAGATTCATCACCATTTCAGTCGCCAGCTTGGCATTCTGCGGAATCAGGGCTGCGATCGAGTTGAGCGTGTTGAATAGAAAGTGCGGTTGCAATTGCGTCCGTAATCCGGCCAGTTGCGCCTGGGTGAGGTGTGCAGCCAGTTGTGCCGCCTGCTTGTCGCGCTCGCGCAATTCAGCCATCGCGCTCAGTGCGTGAGCGACGCTGACCAACAAGCAATACAACGGCAGGCTGTATTGCATCTTGAAAATCGTCAAGCGAACCCAGGCTTTCACAAACGCGGAATCAACCGTGCCGAACGCCTGACTTAGATCGCCAAGCGGGTCAGGCATTTGCATGGCAGCTTCACCGCGCCGTTGGCGCTCGGCCAGAATGGCGGTGACTTGCGGTTGCGCCAGCCGAATCAACCCGGCAAAAATACTCTCGCAAACCACAACGAAGATGAGCGCCGCCAGAATGTGCACCCAGATGTTCGACCGCCAGGAAGTCCGGGTCAGTGGAAACCGGCGTGCCACCCAGAGCACGAACGGACTTGCCAGTGCGTAAGGTCCCCAGAAAATAAAAGCCATCTGCAACGCAAGCAGGAACGGGAACCACTGGAATACGAAAATCGAGCCCGCGGTGACGGTCAGCAGAGCACACCAGCCCAGCAAACAGGCCGTCCAAAAGAGCCCGACCCGCTTGCGGCTCGCGGCCTGCTGTCCGCCGATCAGGTTTTCGGGCAATTGCATGGTCCCCGCCAGTTCGCTTTTCATCACAACGTCATTGCATCCGGGGGTGCCGGACCTCGATTTGTGCGCAATTTCATCCTGTGGCGAGTTCGTACAACTGTGCTCAGGTAGGGACTTCATCACGCGAGCCGTGCCTTCATCCCGAAACCCCGCTGCTTCGTCACATTCGATGCACTTCGAATGAACCGTTTACACCAAACTAGGTCTGTAAAGATCATTCGTCGCTTCAGCGAACGTCACTACTCCTCAAATCGTTTGCCGCGTCATCGTTGGCCGCCTCGACCGTATACGATGCTATCCTCAGACGCCGCTGGACGGGCTCAGCGGGCTTCTTACAATATTGAGCGAATTCCAATCGACAGGCGAGAACTTATTCCCCGGCTTGACCGGCACTGCCCTGTCGGCAACCTACTTGCAGTTGTCTACAGCACGCCACCGCATACTCGTTGGGATGATGCCGGACATCGAAGTCAACTCGAAACGCGGTTCGATCAGCTGGCGAGCCGCTTTTCCCTCTAACAAGTCACTCAGTGGCGGCTGGACATGATTTTCAACATGAATCGAACCCTTCGCATGCCTTGCGCGTTCGCCATCGTCGTGATTGCAGCAGTCACCTCCGGCTGCAAATCCTCAGATGGGGATGCCGCGCGGTTTGAAACAGCCACGGCCAGGCGCGGCGACATTGCACAGTACGTCACCGCCAGCGGTACGTTGAGCGCCACCGTGAGCGTCGACGTGGGCAGCCAGGTCTCGGGAAAGATTTCCAGGCTCACCGTGGACTTCAATTCGCCGGTCAAGCAAGGCCAACTGGTCGCGGAGATTGATCCCACCGTCTATGAGGCGGCGTTGAAGCAGGCGCAAGGCGAGCTCGCCAACGCCACTGCGAATGTCACGCTCAAACGTCAGAATCTGGAGCGCAAGAAAATTCTCGCTCCGCTCAAGGCCGCGTCGCAATTGGATCTGGATCAGGCGACCGCCGAACTCACACAGGCAGAGGCGTCGGTCGCTATCAGGCAGGCGGCACTGGACAGTGCGCGCGCGAATCTCGGCTATTGCAAAATCACCGCACCGGTGAACGGAGTCGTCATCGCTCGCAAGGTGGACGTCGGCCAGACCTTGATTGCGGCTATGAACACTCCCGTGCTGTTCACGGTCGCGCAGGACATTGCCAAGATGCACATCGCCGCCGCGATCTCCGAGGCGGACATCGGGCAGGTGAAGGAAGGACAGCCGGTCAGCTTTGCGGTCGACGCGTTTCCCGAGGAAACGTTTCACGGCATCGTCACGCAAGTCCGCAAGTCGCCGACGACCACGCAAAATGTCGTCACCTACGAAACCATCATTACGGTGGACAACCCGGAACGGAAATTATTCCCCGGCATGACGGCGGACGTGTCCATTCTCGTGGCCGAACGCAAGAATGTCTTGAAGATCCCCAACACGGCGCTGCGTTATTCGCCCCCGGAGGGTGTGGCGTTCGAACAAGCGCCGCCGAGAAATCTGGGGCGCAGCCAGCGGCTGGTCTATATGCTTGGGACGAACCCGGCGACGCTCAAGCCCGCGTTGGTGAAAGCCGGCATCAGCGACGGCGTGGACACCGAGATTCTCGATGGCCTCGACGAACGTGCGTCAGTGGTGACTTCGACGCTGCAGTTCCCGTCCAAGGGCATGAACTTCGCCCCGCCGGAGCAGTCATCGCAGACGCTATGAACTTACCCCTGATTCAGTTGCACGACATCGCCAAAACGTATCAGAGCGGTGACGTCGAAGTAAAAGCCGTGCGCGGCGTGACGCTAGACATCGCGCGCGGCGATTTCGTGGCTGTGATGGGCCCGAGTGGCTCCGGCAAGTCCACCCTGATGAACATGCTCGGCTGCCTCGATCAGCCGACGGGCGGAGACTATGTGCTCGACGGCGTGGGGATCGCCGGACTGGACCGCAAGCAGCTTGCGGAGCTGCGTAATCACAAGCTGGGTTTCGTATTTCAAAACTTCAATCTGCTGACGCGCACCAGCGCGGTGGAGAACGTCGAATTGCCCATGCTCTATGCAGTACCGGTCATCTCGCGACGTGAGCGGCGCGAACGCGCCAGCGAGGCGCTTTCCAAAGTCGGGCTCGGCAAGCGCCATGATCATCATCCGAGCCAGCTGTCCGGTGGACAGCAGCAGCGTGTCGCCATTGCCCGTGCACTCGTAAACCGCCCTGAACTCGTGCTGGCCGACGAGCCCACCGGCAATCTCGATTCACGCACCAGCATCGAGATCATGGGATTGTTTCAGGAGCTCAACGCGGCCGGCATCACACTCGTGATGGTCACCCACGAACTCGATATCGCTGCGTACTGCAAACGCATCATCGTCATGCGCGACGGGCAGATCATCAGCGACACTCTCAACGATGCTCCTCACTCCGCCACCGAGGCGCTCGCCGCGCTCAACCAGGCAGAGCAGCGGGCCAATCTTAGTTGACCATGTTTACATCGCTTCATGCCCTGTTGCTGCAATCGTGGCAAACCGTATTCATCGCGCTGCGCGCATTGCGGCGGAACAAGCTTCGTTCCAGTCTCACCGCGCTCGGCATTATCATCGGCGTGGCGGCGGTCGTGGCCATGGTGGCGATGGGCAACGGCGCGCAGGCCAACATCACGGAACAGGTTTCCTCGCTCGGCGAAAATCTGCTGACCGTGTTCGCCGGCAGCAAACGCTCGGGTGGCGTGAGTTCCGGCCAGGGCAGTGCAAGCACCATCACACTGGAAGACGTGGCGGCCATTCAACGCGAGGTTCGCGACGTGGTGGCAGTCAGCCCCGAAGTGGTCACGACCGCGCAGGCCATTGCCAACGGCCGCAACTGGTCCACCAATATCGTCGGCGAATCGCCGCAGTATCTGCAGATTCGCAATTGGCGGCTGGCGTCCGGCTCGATGTTCACCGAACGCGAAGTGCGCAACGTGGCGAAGGTCGCCGTCATCGGCTCGAAGACCGCACTGGAGCTGTTCGGCCCCCTCGATCCCATCGGCCAGAACGTGCGCGTGAACAATATTCCCTTCGTCATCATCGGCGTGCTAGAGAGTAAGGGCGCGGGCATGGGGGGGCAAAACCAGGACGATCGCCTGATCGTCCCGTACACCACCGCGATGAAGCGCATCACCGGCGATCGTTATCTGCGCTCGGTCAACCTGCAGATCAGCACCTCCGAGCGCGTGGAAATCGCGGAGGCGCAGATCACGAGCTTGCTGCGTCAACGACATCGTCTTGGCCCAGGAGACGACGACGATTTCAACATTTTCAATCAGAAGGACATTGCGGAAACGGTCAGCTCGGTGAGTGGCATCGTGACAGCACTGCTCGCCGCCATCTCCAGCCTGTCCCTCGTCGTGGGCGGCATCGGCATCATGAACATCATGCTCGTGAGTGTCACCGAACGCACGCGCGAGATCGGCATCCGCATCGCCGTCGGTGCGCAACCCATCGCTATTCAACTGCAGTTTCTCATCGAAGCCGTGACCTTGAGCTTGCTGGGCGGACTCATCGGCGTGGCGCTGGGTATCTTGATCTCGATCCTGGTCGGCAAGACCGGGCTATTTCAGCCCATCGTCTCGGCGGACTCCATCGTGCTGGCGTTCGGCGTGAGCTTCGTCATCGGCGTCTTCTTCGGCTTCTATCCCGCACGCAAGGCCGCCGCGCTCGATCCCATCGAGGCTCTACGCCATGAGTGACGCCTCTCGCTAGAACGTATTCCAGTGAAGTACTCGAGGCTGCGCTGCGCTTTCCTGCTGCTCATCGTGGTGCAGCTCAGCGGCTGCGCGATGGTGACCGTGAAGTCGGTGAGTGCCGGCGAGTACATCGCCATGAAGCGCGGCGACATTCTCACGAATGGCACACTGAGCGTCGCGACTCTGGAGACATTGCGAGTGCTGGGGCTGGAGGAAGGCCCGTGCCGCAAGCAAATCACTCATTGCATCGAGACACTGCAACAGGCCGACGGGCTCACGGACGAGCGACGCCTGGCCACCTTGGCGGAAGTCTGGCTGCAAGCGGCCCTGTCGAGAACACCGAAGCAGCAGGTTCCTGTATCCGACCACGCGCTCGACGCCTGGCTCGAAGCGGCGCGGCACGCCTATGCCTATCTGTTCTTCACCGCGCGTACCCCGGGCGAACGCGCGTTCGAGGACCGTCAGACGCAGGTGCGGGACTACTACAACTACGCCGTTCAGCAATCGGCGACCGGGCTGTTCCAGCGTCTGCGAGGAAGTGCGCCAGGTGTCCGGCCGCAAGTGGGACATTGGTCGATCGCCGCCGACCTGTCGCGATTTCCGCGAGCTGACGACACGCATTTGCCGCGGGAATTGATTCCGGCGTCGTCGTTGCGCTTCGACGGTTTGCGCAGCACCTATCGGCGCGATGGATTTGGCGCCGAATTGGTCGCCGTGATCGAGGAGACGGACGCGGAAAAGGCAGCAGACCCTGCGTACCTTGAGCTGCCGACCGCGAGCGTCACTGCGCTGATCCAGTTCAACGGCGAGCGGCTGGACGAGGTACTCACCACCCACCAGATACGCATCGTGAATTACGACCCTTACATGTGGCCGAGTATCCAACTGCAGGGACAGCGCATTCCGCTGGCCGGCAATTTCACTGCGAGTTACGGATTGTGGCTGGCGCGCTCCGGCTTCGCGACACAGTCGCTGCGCACGCTGTTGGGTAACGCGCGTGGCATCACGACGCCCGTTGTCTATCCGATGCAGCCATACGATCCAGGGCGGCGCATCATTCTCATGCTGCATGGATTGGCGAGCAGCCCGGAAGCCTGGGTCAATGTGGCCAACGAAGTGTTGGGCGATGAGACGCTACGTCAGCACTATCAAGTCTGGCAGGTGTATTACCCGACGAACCTCGCGATTGCCTACAACCACACGGTGATCCGCGAGGCTGTCACACAGACGCTGAAACACTTCGATCCCGCAGGCACCGCGCCGGCTTCGCATGACATGGTGTTGATCGGTCACAGCATGGGCGGTGTGCTGGCCCGACTGATGGTTTCCACG
>JAIBJL010000253.1 GCA_020029545.1 Gammaproteobacteria bacterium | reverse complement strand
CCAAGTTACAGGTACTGAATGTGTCTGAGGCAGGTGCGGTCGATGTGTACCTCACCGAGGAATCCGTGGCGCTGGCGGACGCGACGGCACAATTCACGGCGCTGGCTTCGGGCAGCATATCGAGCGTGGCGTTTCTCGAGAGCAATACCTACCGACTACGAGTCGTCGGCACGGCAGATACCAGCGATTTGCGTCTGGACGTCTCGGGCATTGTGCTATCGAGCAAACAGGTCGTCTCGATAGTACTCACGTCCACGCCGGGCGGCGTGTTGGTGAATTCCATCGTGCTGCCGCAGCAGGGGACCACGACAATCACGCATAACACCTGGGCGCGCGTACGCGGTGCCGCCGGCGTCAGTACCGGCGTCAATGCTCGTGTCGGTGGGGTCTCGGTGCTGAGCGGGGCCGGTGCAGGTGTGATCAGCAGTCGTTACGCACAGGTGAGCGCGGGCAGCGTGCCGCTGACTGTCACTGTCGGGGGTAGCGTGGTTCCGCTCGCCGATCAGACACTGGTCGCGGGTGGCGACTACACCTTGATGGTGTGGAGCAATACGGCCGGCACTCAGGCAACATTGATCGCCGACGACAATCGGTTCTCCACCTCGAGTAAAGCGAAGCTCCGCGTGATGAACGGTATTTCCGAAACCGGCGTGCCGATTACGTTCGCGGTGGATTATTCACCGATGGCGGAAGGCATCGCAGCGGGGCAGGCGTCCGGCTACACACAGTTCGACGCTGGCACCGAGTATCTGTTCGACGTCTCGGAAACCGCGACCGCCAAGAGCCTGCTGACGCGCGATTCCGTCACGCTGGTCGCTGATGGCGTGTATACGATGTTTCTGTCGGGCACCGGTACCGCAGTCAATGGGACGTTGCGGAAAGATCGCTGAGACGTGAACGCTTTGGACTGCAGCCATGGTCAACTACGGTTCCGGCTCACGGCCAGGTGGGCGGGAATAGTGCAATGATGTTACGCACCGTCATTGCCATCAGCATGAGCGAAGCGAGTCCGAACACAGCAAAGCGTGCCGGGAGGAAATTGCTCGTGCATTGAATCAGCGAATGCACGATTCGCAGTGCGACGTACACCCAGGCCAGCGTGACGTTAATCGCATCCGCCGTACCGGCGAGGTGAGAGTAGATCGCCAGTGCGTAGAAAACCGTCGGCTGCTCATGCAGATGATTGTAGTTGTCGGCGATCTGCTGGACCGACAGGGGCAACACGTCCAGATCCTGCTTGCGTTTGACGGTGGCCGGGCGGAGGCCGGCAGCGCGCATCGCCGGAATCCGCGTCGCGTACATCCATATCCACAACACAAAGGTCCAGGCGATCAGGGCAAGAACCGGCGTCAATGTGCTCATGGGCATGAAAATCATCCTGCGACAGGCTGCGAAGTCAGCGCAGCTGGCTGTCTTTGCTGCCGCGGCGATTATAGCCAGCCGTCTGGATGGCTTCTTGATCCGCTGCTTCCTGACAGGCGACGCAGAGACGAACGCCCGGAATGGCTTGTTGACGTGCGGGCGGAATCGCTGCACCGCAGTCTGCGCAATGACTCAGACTCGGACCGGAAGGCAACCGACTCTGTGCACGCTGCACACCGTCTTTTATCGTGGCGTCGATCTGATCCTGTACAGCACCGTCGCCTGCCCAGCCTGTTGCCATAGGTCCCCTCGAACATTCTCATCAGAGACTACGCCCCCATCACTGTAGTCGTCCAGGCGCTTGACGAAGCGCCTACTTCACCATCTCCACCACCAGTTCCCTGCTATCGGCTCGGCCTCGGTCATCCACCGTCCGGACGACATAGCGTCCCGCGTGCCCTGGATTCCATGCGATCGCGATTCCCGGTTTCCCGGAGCCGAGGTAGCTTTCATCCACGAACCAGTGCAGGCGGCGCACTTCGCTGTCGGCATTCGCTGCTAACGGAATCGGGTCACTGCCACCCCGTGTCGTGCGGACCGTGTAGGTTGCAGCGACCACAGGGGAGGTGATCTTTGGCGGCGTACCCGAGGGTACGTCACGCTGGCAGTCGGCGCTGGCGGGCGGCCGTCGTCGCGGCATGCCGGCTTGCGTAAAGAGTTGCAGCAGATCGGTGGGCCAGTACTCGAACACTTCGCTGCGGGTATGCACGGGATCGTAGGGAGCGCAAGCCTGCTGGCCGGTACGGGTATCGATAAATACGCGGCGATGAATCGTGCTGATGCGGATCGGTGAAATGCCGGGGATGTACCACGTCTGCGTGGTTTGCGGACAGTCGGCGTTCGGCAGATCGCCGGATGCACTGCACACCTCGATACGCGCCAGCCGCGGGGGCTGGCGGAAGATCCGCTCACCCAGTGTGGGATCGCTGGTGGTGATGGCATCGACTACACGAAAGAAAAGCGGCGCTGCCGCGGTGACGCCGACGAAGGCCGGGTTGCCGTGGCCATCGAAGTTGCCGACCCAGATCACGAGCACATAGGGACCGACGATACCGGCGGTCCAGGCATCGCGGAATCCCCACGACGTGCCCGTCTTCCAAGCGGTGCGCAGGCGATCCTGCCGGCGGGTGAACGGATCCTCCGGACGGGGCGCCGACTTCAGCATCTCCAGCGTCATGAAGCTGGCTTCTTCCGACAGCAAACGCGTACTTGGCTGCTGGGGTTCGTCCTTGAAATAGCGCACATCGGCAAGACGTCCGCGATTGGCCAGCATGGCGTAGAGCTTCGCGGCTTCTTCCATCGTGACTTCGCCGCCACCCAGCGCGAGCGCCAGGCCGTAGTGTTCCGCGCTGCGCAGACGGGCGATGCCGGATGTATGCAGGAACTGGTACAGATCGGGCTGCGCGAGCTGCGATGCGAGCTGCACCGCCGGCACATTGCGGGAGCGGATCAAGGCATCGGTTGCCGTGATCGGCCCGACGAAGCGTCCATCGAAGTTCTCGGGAGTAAACGGACCAAACGCGGTCGGCGCATCTTTCAAGACCGTCATGGGATGAATCAGTCCTTGATCCATCGCCAGTGCATAGATGAACGGCTTTAGTGCCGAACCGGGCGAGCGCTTGGCGAGCGTGCCGTTCACTTGGCCGTCGATGTCGACGGCGCCGAAGCTGGCCGACCCGACCATTGCGCGGACCGCCATGTCGCGGGTATCGACCAGCAGCGCCGCTGCATTGCGAATACCGCGCGGCGAGCGCTCGCGTACGTAAGTCGTCAGCACGCGCTCAGTCATCCGCTGCAGTGGCAGGTCCAGCGTGGTCTCGATGTGATGGCTGCGACCGGCGTTCGCCAGCACCTGGTTCGTGAAATGCGGGGCCAGGAAGGGCAGGTCGGCGATGCGACGATAGCTCAGCGGCAAGGAGACGTATTGATGCACCGACTTGCTGGCCGGAAAGCGCTCGCGCCAGCGTTCGAACAATCGCTCGCGGGCCGCCAGCAGAACGCCTGGTTCCTGGGCGCGGGGGCCGCGACGCAGGGGCGACTGCGGGATCAGTACCAGCGATAGCGCTTCGGCCAGCGCCAGCTTGTCGGGCGACTTGTTGAAATACACCAGACTCGCCGTCGCGACGCCTTGTACGTTGCCCCCGTAAGGCATCAGGTTGATATGCGCTTCGAGAATGTCGTGCTTGGAGTAACAGGCTTCGAGCTGCAATGCACGCGCGATCTGCACCAGCTTGCCGCCGATGGAGCGCGTATCGAGGCCATACATCAGGCGCACGAGCTGCATCGTGATCGTCGATCCACCCAGCCGCGTGCCGCCCGTGTACGTCGAGGCGGTGGCGCGGATCAGCGCTGCCGGATTGACGCCGACATGACGATAGAAATGCTGATCCTCGTGCAGCAACAAGGCATCGATGAACTCGGGTGCGACTTTCTCCAGCGGCGTCCAGAGCCGGTACTGCTCATCGCTGGCCAGCGTGAGTCGCAGCAAATGGCCGTGTCGATCGAAGACGGCGGTGGAGGAGGGGATGCGCGTTGCGAGCGGATCGCGCGGCCAGTGACGAATGACGGTCAGAGCGAGAGCCCCGCAGCTCAAACTCGCGAGCACGATCAGCGTGCAGCGGAGTCGGCGACTGAGGGGTCGGATGTTATTCACTTTCGCAGCACCGTCAGTTTGCCCGCCGTCGAGCGGGCCACGACGGTGCGGTCATACATCGCCTCGCCATAGGCCGGTGGCGTCGTATACGTGCCCACATTCGTTGCCTTGATGCGATAGACGATCTCCGACACCTGGTCGGTGGCGCTCACATAGAACACGACACGATCTTCGCGCATGTCCGCATAGTCGAGACTGGCCGTCGTGCCGACACAAATCTGACAGTTCGAGCTGGCGGCGCTTGAGTTCCCGCCGCTATCCCCTTCTTCACCTGCTCCTTCACTCTCCTGCAGCGCCGCTTCATTGAAGGGTTGCTGAATTGCCTGCGTAGGAACGACCAGCTCGAAGCCGCCGGGCAGCAGATCAACCAACGCGATGTTGCCGATGTAGCCCTGTTTGAGACTGCGGAACTTCAAGTGCACATCGATCTGTTCGCCCATGTTGAGCTGCGTCAGCACCTTGCCTTGCGCGTCCGTGTATTCCCGCAGGACCTCGAAGCCCTGCTTGATGGCAAGCGTCGGCGGCTTGCGATCGAAGCCGGATTGATCGATGGAATAGTAGGCGTTGCGCCCGGTGTGGTTCGAGAAGCGCAGGCCGCTGGCTTGTTCGCTGAACGGGGCTTTGGGGAATAGTCCTTCCGGCAAGGACAGCGCCCGCACGCGTTTATCCTTGAGCACTTCCGCAATGGCGAGATTCCGTTCGGTGCCCTGCGTTGCCTTGGCATACGCATCGAGGGCGAGCAGGGTCGTGCCTGCCGACAGCGAATGATAGAAACCGCCATCGATGCGTTTGGCCAGTGTGGTCAGCACCTCGTCCGGCAGCGACCGCAGGCGTTCGGGGAAGTGCTGCGAGGTGATGAACAATAGCAATGCGTCGCGCGTCATCGTGTCGTTGTAGACCTCGAACGCACCGGTGTTGAAACGCACCTGGCCGATCAGCTGATTCGCATCGCGATCCTGCTTCATTAAATCGAGCGCCGCGGCTAGCCAGGCGGCGGTGAGATCCTGCTCCCATTGGCCGCGATAGCGTTCGGTCAGACGCTTGCGTGCTGCCGCGATCTCGGCGGTCATGCGTTGCCCCTGACGGGTCAGCAGGTAGATGGCATAGGCACTTTGGCGCTCGTCGGTCAGATTATTGCCATCGCGTGCTGCAACGGAGCGCAGATAGTTGTTGCCGTTCTCGGTGAGGTCGGCCGGAATCGGTGCGCCGCGCTGACCCGCTTCGAGCAGCAGGTGCTGCGCGTACAGCGAGACAAACTCGACGACCTGATCGCCGCCTGGCCACAGCTTGTAGGCGCCCGCATCGTTCTGTCGCGAACGCAGCTCGCCAATCAGCGCGCCGATATCCGCGCCGGGCTGCGCCTTCACGTAGCCGAATTCAGGACGCGATGCGAGCAGCACCGCCGGCATGGCCTGACTGACGATCTGTTCCGTACAGGCATAGGGATAGTTGGCGAGATAGGTGACGAAGCCGTGCGCGAACTGCAGCGGCAGCACCGAGATGCCCGTGTCGAGCAGGCGATGCTGCGGATACATCGTGCGGTCGACGGCAACATCGAGGTCGCCTTCGGCGACTACGCCGGCCTTCAGCTGTGTCATGTAAGGCGTTGCGGGGCGAATGCTCAGATCGAGCTGGCGTCGTGCGCTGCCGCTCGCGGTCTGGCCTGCTGCCAGCTGCGAAGTGAAAATCATATTGGCCGCGCCGAGTTCCTCTTTCGCGCGCAGCCGGAAGCGCGCCGAACCCTCATGACCTTCGGCAATGGCGATGGTCTGATGTTTGTCACCGACGACTTCCAGACCCTTGTCGGTATCGAGCGCGACGACGACCTGTGCCTTGTCGCCCGCGCCTTCGACATGGTTCGACACACCGACGCTGACATCGAATTCATCGCCCGGCGTCACCGTGGTCGGTGCATTCGGCGACAGGACGAAATCGCCGCGCACCAACGTGCGACTGTCGTGCACGCCGATGCGGTCGTCGGCGACAGCGACCGCCAACACGCGCAGCGTGCCATTGAAGTAGTCAGGCACGGTGTACTGAACTCTGCGTGCCGTCGCATCCGCATCGAGAATGCCGGACCAATACACGACCGGCGGCTCGCCTTTGCGGCGGAAGGGATTCAGATGTTTGCCCAGCAGGCCTTCGCCGTCGCCGCCTGCCGCCGCCGACAATCCGAAGTGCTTGAACTCCGGCAGGATCAAATCGAGGATCTGTGTCGTCGACACCTGCAGCGCGCGCTTCTGGAAGAAGTGGCCCAAGGGATCGGGCGTCTGGTAGTTCGCTACCTGCAGAATGCCTTCATCGACCGCAAACAGCACGATGCGGGAGGGCTTCTCGGTTTGATAGCTGATGTTGATGCTCTCGCCGGGCTTGACGAGTGTGGGTGCGGTCACGGTCAGGGGATTGCGTCGTGCATCGACCGCAATCGAGAACGGCTTGATACCGTAAGACAGCGGACTGGTATAGATCTCGGATGAACCGGGATCGCGCACGAAGGTGACCGAGACATAGGCATTGCCCTCCAGGCCGGCAGGCAATCGAATGCGCTGGACGGTGCTGTTGGTCGTCGTCTTGAACCAGTGCCACGCGTACACCCGCTCGCGCTCGATTGTGATCAGGCCCGCACCTTCGTATGGCGCGCGCAGGGAGATTTCAATTTCCTCTCCCGGTGCGTAATCGGGTTTCGACAGCGTCAGTTCGAGCTCGGCGTTTTTTTCCAGCGCGCGAGTGACATTGCCCTCGCCGGCAACCTGATAGTCGAAGCGCGCCAGCTGCTGACCTTCGCCATCGAGCACGACATAGGCGAAGTTACCCGGGGAGTCGGTGGCGAGCGTGAGTGTGTGCCCCGATTCTTCGATCGACAGCGCGCTTTGTGCAAACGTCGATTCTTTGCGTCGCGATTCATACTTGTACGTACCGTTCGGCTGTTTCATCAGCACCGACACATAGCGATTCTCGAGGTGCACCAGTTTCAGGCCGTCGACTTTCGTGCGGCGTGCCTGTGGATCGATCGCCATCAGGTCGACGGTGCGCAAAGCATTTTTAGACAAGTAGCTCAGATCGCCATCGGCTCGGTAGCCGACCAGGAACGGCAGGTTCGACACG
>JAIBJL010000589.1 GCA_020029545.1 Gammaproteobacteria bacterium | reverse complement strand
ACGGCTTGATTTCGGGCGCGATGTTCTTCTGCGTCGGCGTGTTGTACGACCGCATGCACACGCGTGACATCGGTGCCTACGGAGGTGTCGTGAACAAGATGCCGATCTTTGCAGCGTTCGCGGTGTGGTTCGCGATGGCGAATTCCGGTCTGCCCGCAACCTCAGGGTTCGTCGGAGAGTTCCTGGTCATCCTGTCCAGTTTCCGTGCCGACTTCTGGTATGCGTTCCTGGCGGCCACGACGCTGATCCTGGGCGCCGCGTACACTCTCTGGCTGGTGAAGCGAGTGATTTTCGGCGCGGTGGCGAATCATCACGTGGCGGAGCTCACCGACGTCAACGGTCGCGAATTTCTGGTGCTGGGCATTCTGGCAGTTGCGGTGCTGCTACTGGGTATCTGGCCGGCGCCGTTGCTCGATGTGATGCGTCCGACGATTGAGAATCTGGTTCAGCTGATCACGACCTCCAAACTGTAGACCTCCCGACGAGAAGAATCTGATCCGCCATGCCGGAAAACGTGATTGCCAATTTCGAGTTCGCAGCTGCCGGGGCAGAGATCTTTCTGCTGTCTGCGATCTGCGTGATTCTGCTGGTCGACGTGTTCCTGCGCGACAACCAGCGCTGGATCACCTATGCGCTGTCGATGCTGTCGCTGGCGGGCGCGGCCTACGTGACGGCGAAATACGGTACCGACGCGCGGGTCAGCGCCTTCCACGGCACCTTCGTCAGCGATCCGATGGGCAATGTATTGAAGCTGTTTTCTTACGGTGCGGTGGCCGTCGCGTTTCTGTATTCGCGCGAGTATCTGCAGCGGCGCGGTCTGTTCAAGGGCGAATACTTCATTCTCGGTCTGGTCGCATTGCTGGGTGTCATGGTGATGGTGTCGGCAGGCAGCCTGCTCACCGTGTACCTGGGCATCGAACTCATGTCGCTGTCGTTGTACGCGATGGTCGCGATCGATCGCGATTCGGGCATTGCGGCGGAATCGGCGATGAAGTATTTCGTGCTCGGCGCGATTGCCTCGGGCACATTGCTGTATGGCTTCTCGGTCGTCTACGGCATGACCGGGACGTTGCAGCTCGATGAACTTGCCGTCGCGGTCCGCGAAGTCGGGCCCGACAAGATCGGCCTGATCTTCGGACTCATTTTCATCGTCGTCGGTATCGGTTTCAAATTCGGTGCCGTGCCGTTCCATATGTGGATTCCGGACGTCTACCACGGCGCGCCCACTCCGGTAACCCTGTTCATCGGTGCTGCCCCGAAGATCGGCTCGTTCATCGTGGCGATTCGCGTGCTGGCGGAAGGGCTCGATTCGATGGTCGCGAGCTGGCAGGACATGCTGATCGCGCTATCGGTGCTGTCGATGGGTCTCGGCAGCCTGGTCGCGATCGCGCAGACCAACATCAAACGCATGCTCGCGTATTCGACGATTTCGCACGTGGGTTTCATTCTGCTCGGCATTCTGGCCGGCACGACCGAAGGCTATCGCGCGTCGATGTTCTACACGCTGGCCTACGTGATCGTCTCGACCGGATCGTTCGGCATGATCTTGCTGTTGTCGCGGCAAGGCTTCGAAGCTGACGAGCTCGAAGACTACAAAGGACTGCATCGCAAGAGCCCGTGGTTTGCTGCAGTCATGCTGATGTTCATGTTCAGCACGGCAGGTGTCCCGCCGTTTCTGGGCTTCTGGGCCAAGCTGGCGGTGCTAGGGGCTATTGTGGATGTCGGCCTGACCTGGCTGGCAGTTGCGGCCGTCCTGTTCTCGGTCATCGGCGCATTCTTTTATCTGCGCCTCATCAAGCTCATGTATTTCGATGAGCCGACCGACAGCCTGGAAATTCAGGCGGGCGGGGCGATGCGCATGGTTCTCAGCGCCAATGGTCTCGCAGCGCTGGCGTTAGGTGTGTTCCCGAGCGCGCTGATGGAGATCTGTAGCCGCGTTCTGCCGTAGACCGTTTCCCGGCCATTCCGCGTCCAGTTGTTGAATTCGCGTTGTTGAATTCGCGATCTGATGCCCACATAACGGGTGGGTGCAGATCGCCGGTCATGGCAGCTCTTCCGGAGCCGTCGTTGGCGCCAGCGCCGCCCAGCGATTTCAGCTTTCATCGTGCAATCAAGTATTCACCTTGAATTGCCAAGCATTGGCCCTTACAATCCGCGCCCTCTGTTGCGGGGTGGAGCAGTCTGGCAGCTCGTCGGGCTCATAACCCGAAGGTCGCAGGTTCAAATCCTGCCCCCGCTACCAAGTTTCCTCACGCGCGGGCGCCTGCGGCCTGCGGCGGGAAACCTGGGCGACGGCTCACCCGCCAGAGTGATATGGAGCTGACGAGAATGGGCCTTGGGCCCATTTTTCGTTTCTGAGGTTTGTAAAAGGGGTCGAGTACCGGGGGGTGACTGATGCTACGAGACCAGCTGATCGAGCTGCTCGCGCCAGTCGTCACCGGCCTGGGCTACGAACTCTGGGAATTGGAATACGCGAGTCAGTCCCGCGGCGGGCTGCTGCGGCTGTATATCGATTCTCCCGAGGGGATTTCCGTGGAGGACTGCGCGAAGGTCAGTCATGCGGTCAGCGCGGCCATGGACGAGGCTGATCCGATTGCCTCCCATTACACCCTCGAAGTGTCTTCGCCCGGCATGGATCGCGTGTTACGGACTCGCGAGCATTTCGAGCTGTTT
>JAIBJL010000588.1 GCA_020029545.1 Gammaproteobacteria bacterium | reverse complement strand
GGGTGGAATACAGTCTGCCGGTATGGAGTCGGCAACTGGGCCTGACCGGCCGGTGCGATGTCGTGGAGTTCCACCCCGACGGCAGCGTCTACCCCGTCGAGTACAAGCACGGCAAGCGTAAGCGCTGGATGAACGACGATCTGCAACTCGCCGCGCAGGCGCTGTGCCTGGAGGAGACATTGGGCCTGCCAGTGGCTAAAGGCGCGATCTATCACCAGCAGTCCCGCCGGCGACGGGAGGTGGTCATCGATGCGTCACTGCGGCAGGCCGTGGAAACCACGGCACGGGAGGTGCACCGGCTTCTCGCCGACAAGAAACTGCCGCCACCAGTGGACGACACGCGCCGTTGCCCGGAGTGTTCGCTGCGCGACATCTGCCAGCCCGATCTGGCGCGCGCCTCCGGCAGGCTTGCATCGCTCCGGGCGGTATTGTTCGAACCTGAAGATAGTTAAACGAGGGGTCTTTTGCTAGGCTAGCTCAGTGAATATGTCGGCCATACGAATAACTGGGTTTGGAAGCGACCGTATGGTCCGGTGTCTGGTTCTTATATTGGCCTTAAGCTGGCCATGTGGGGGTAAGCATGAATGAAATCCTGTTCCTGGTTGAGCAAGCACCCGAAGGGGGATATACGGCGCGTGCCCTTGGTGAATCTATCTATACAGAGGCTGATGACATTGACAGCCTTCACAATCAGGTACGTGACGCAGTACGTTGCCATTTCGAGGAGGGGCACGCGCCACGCCTCATCAGATTGCATTTCGCGCATGAGGAAGTGATTGCGGTATGAGACTGCCGCGGGATATGTCCGGAACCGAACTCGTCAAGTGTCTCGGTAGCATTGGATATCGCATCACTCGTCAGACCGGCAGTCATATACGGCTCACCTGTGACAAACCGGAATCTCACCATGTGACAGTCCCGAACCACAATCCACTGCGTGTCGGCACATTCGCTGCGATTATCTCCGACATTGCCACACATCAACGACTCGATCGTGATGAGCTGTTGAAAAGACTGTTTGGTAAATCGTAGACAGGCGTTCATCCGTAGTACCGCATGTCACTGCTGCTTAATACGCTCTACGTCACGACCCCGGAAGCCTACCTGCGGCTTGAGGGCGAGACTCTGTGCGTGATGATCGAGAAGGAAAAACGCCTGCAGGTTCCGCTGCACCACCTCGGCGCCCTGGTCTGTTTCGGTGATGTCATGTTAAGTCCCGCCCTTCTGGGACGCTGCATGAGCGAAGGCCGCAGCGTAGTCTGGCTGGACCGAGGCGGACGCTTTCAGGCACGGGCCGAGGGTCCGATAAGCGGGAATATCCTGTTGCGACAGGCGCAATACCGGGCAGCGGACGATGGCTCGAAGACCCTGGAACTGGCACGCGCTTTTCTGGCCGGCAAACTGCGTAACAGCCGCACTGTCCTGCTACGCGGCGCACGCGACGGCCAGGATGATGCCGAGCGCGCGCTACTGGTGCAGAATGCACGGCTCGTCGCCGGTCATCTGCGCAAGCTCCCGCACACATTGGACCTCGACGGCCTGCGGGGCGAGGAGGGCGACTCGGCCCGCCTCTATTTCCAGTCCCTGCAATACCTGATCCGCACTTCCGCGCGCGGCGACTTCGCCTTCAATACCCGCAACCGCCGCCCGCCGACGGACCCGATGAACGCCATGCTGTCGTTCCTCTATGCGGTCGTGCTCAACGATTGCCGCAGCGCCCTCGAAACCGTCGGCCTCGATCCGCAACTCGGGTTCCTGCATGCGGTCCGCCCCGGACGCATGGCGCTGGCGCTCGATCTGCTGGAGGAATTCCGTTCCGTGATCGCGGACCGCCTGGCGCTGACACTGGTCAACCGTGGCCAGATCCAGGCGAATCATTTTGAACGGCGAGACGGCGGCGCGGTGCTGCTCAACGAGACGGGACGAAAAACCGTCATCGCCGCGTATCAGGAACGCAAGCAGGAAACCTTGACTCACCCGGTTCTGGAACAACAGGTTCCAATCGGGTTGCTTCCGCATGTTCAGGCGCGCCTGCTCGCTCGCTACCTGCGCGGCGATGCCCCGGCCTACGTGCCCTATCTGCATAAATAATCCCCTATGTTGATACTCGTAACCTATGATGTCTCGACGGAAACCTCCGCCGGCCGACGACGGCTGCGGCGCGTCGCCAAGGTTTGTCAGGACTATGGCCAGCGCGTGCAGAAATCAGTGTTCGAGTGCAAGGTGGACAAGACGACCTATGAGCTTCTGGAGCAGCGTCTGCTTGACGAAATCGATCGGCAGGAGGATAACCTGCGACTGTACCGACTCAGCGAACCGCTGCAAGGACACATCAAGGAATTTGGCCTGTTTCGCGCTGTGGACTTCGATGGCCCGTTGGTCGTATAGCGCGAACCTGCAGTGGGCGCATTATTCCCTGGTGGTTCGCGATTTCGCCAACCCGTTCTTTTACAAAATGGATCGCACTTTTCTAAACCACGGGAGTTCCCCTTTGATTCCGGATGAGCGGATGTTCGCGCAAGTTGCACCGATTCACTCCGGAAATGACAGGGTTGCAGTAAAGCAGTATCGCCCGCTCACATGAGCGGGCGCGGATTGAAACAATATCCTCGATTGAAATTTCCGGTATACACGTGTATCGCCCGCTCACATGAGCGGGCGCGGATTGAAACATA
>JAIBJL010000252.1 GCA_020029545.1 Gammaproteobacteria bacterium | reverse complement strand
TATCAGCCGTAACCAACGGTACGGGGCTACAGCACTTCCGGCACCTGCTGGGTCCGGACGGAATCTCATTTGTGCAGATAACGCTCGATGGCGCTCCTGAGGAACACGATAAACGCAGAGTTGGGCCTGCAGGTCTCAAGACATTCCAGCAGATTGCCGACAATATCGACTTGGCTCTTGGCTGTGGCGTTCAAGTGAAGGTCCGGATCAATACGGACAAGACCAATCTGGAGTCGCTCCCAAGCCTCGCTGAATTGATGGACAACCGCGGTTGGTTTGCATCCAACCAGTTCTCCGCATACGCAACCCCCATACATGAAACAGGTGGCAGCGCCCACCAGGCTTGCGGGTTCGGGTCCTGGAACCTGACTCGTCGACTGGCGGAACTCGCGGACGAGCATCCCTTGGTTCGACTTGTTCATGGACCTGACGCACCATGGAAGAGGCGCATTCGGGACATCTTACGCAGCTCGCGAGACCCGTTGCTTAGCTTCCAGCCAAGTTTTTGTGGCGCGCACACACAGACCTGGGTGTTCGACGCACACGGAGATATCTACGCGTGTTGGGAACGCGCTGGCTATGTGAGCGAAAGAATTGGGCGGCTCACCTCCGATGCAAAGCTGCAGATGATTCCTGCAATGGAGCAAAAATGGCGCAGTCGCACGATCGCTGCAAATCCGATCTGCGGCAGATGTCCGTACGCGTTCTACTGTGGTGGAGGATGCGCACTTCTAGCGGAACGCAAGAACGGGAAGCTGCACTCCAACTACTGCGATGATTTTTCACAACGCTTCAAGCGCCTCGCGGCCGAAGAGGTTTCGGCGCTCCGCATTGACTCGCTCGCGCAACTAGCGAGCAGCCTTCGTAAGGACTCAGCTCACCAAGTGAGGGCATCATGACACCCGCAAAGGCCATCGGCCGGAAGCTCAAGCCGGAAAAAATCAAGAATGTTGTCAGCTCTCTGACACCCATCAATATCGACGTGTCGAAGCTTGCCGAACGTTTGAAAGGTGGAACACAGATCGGTGGAGGTGATGCAGGAGCCTGCGTCATCGATATCAGTTGTTGCATCATCGACTGCTCGAAATGCGCGCCGAACGATATTGATATCTACACCGATCCGGCCAATGAGATGGGAGGACTTATTTTTCGCCTGCCTGAGGAGGCAAAGAATCATCAGGCTCCGGTCTACTACGTGCCGCAGATGAGTGCGCGGACAGCATTCCGGATGAGCCATGGATCTCTCAAGGTACCTGGGGGAAAAGTGAAAGCTCGCCTGGTCGGCGTGGCTGGGGATGTTTTTTCCAAGAGCATGCTGACGAAGAACGGCATCGCTCCCACTGCCTCAGTCATAGCGCTGACCCCTGCTCGAGGTTGAACTCCGGCTGCGTTGCACCCGTCAGGACGGCACGGACGTGTGCCGTTCTCGCAACCTCGTAACCCGGATACTCAAAGGTTGAGCGCATCGGTCCCTGGCCATATTAGTTGGCCATCGAGCGTCATTCGACAAGTTTATCGGCTACTTCCCCACCAGAATCAATTTTCCCGTTTGCGGATCGCGATAGACCTGCCCCACCGGTTGCAGACCGCTGCCGCCCTGCTTGCCGCGCAGCCCTTCGGGCATTTCGGCGAGTTCCCTGCCCTGCTCGACAACCTGTTCGCCGCCGGCGGTTTGCGGTGCCGCGGCGATCGACTCCTTGAACAACTGCGGCTGCGCCGATACCAGTGCGACTATGAGACCGCAGATGAAGACCAGCATGATATCGACGAGGTTGACGAGCGACGCCTGCGGATCTTCCGGCGCTGCATCGAACCGCGACTGCGACCAGCGACGCTTCACGATGTCTGCTCCCAGCGGCCGAGCGCTTCTTCATACCAGCGGCGGCGCAATCGACCGATGATGAAGCCCATCACGCCCGCAGCAAGACCGAGCACGGTCGCATCGAATGCGGTCAGCATCGCATCCGCCAGCAGATTCAGATTGCCGTTACTGAGCGCGGTGAGGCCCGGACCGAGCGTGATCAGTGTCGCCATCAAGCCGAGCATCGGTGATGTGCGCGTAAGAATGTCGGCGCGTTCGATGCGTCGATGCGCACGCCGCTCGACCTCGGCCAGTGAGACGGGTCGCAATGCTCGTCGCAGATGCCACCATTCGCTGAGGGCGATGCCTAAGTCCAGGAACGCCGCCACCAGGCAGATGAACAAGCCCGCGATGACGGGATACAGCAATACCGGGACGACGATGTGAATCCATTGCACGATCGAAAAACCATTCATAGTCGATGCCTGGTCAGTGTTGGTTACATGCTTAGCTTCGCGATGGCAACCATTGCCGTCGACCGCGCGCGAAGCCGGCATAGATCAGCGCCAACACCAGGCCGGCAATGACCCAGAACGTCGGTGAACCTGCGAGCTGTTGCGCGGCGCGGTTCTGCGATGCCTCAGCCGCGTGCTCGGCCGGCTGTGGTTCGCCCGGCTGTAGTTCACCCGGTTGCAATTCACCTGGTTGCAATTCACTTAGCGTGCTTGGACCATCCTGCACCTGAGCCTGATTCTGACGTGCGTGCGCGAGCAGTTTCTGCAGCGGTTCTCGCTGGTCATCGCGCAGCAAAGGCTGCACGAACTGGAACACCGGGTGATCCGGCTGCGTGTGACCGCTGCCGGGCAGGCCGTGCTTCAGCAGCAGGTCCACCCAGTCCTGACTCAGTTGCTGCAGCGTCTTGGCATCGGCATCCCAGAACTGCTTCTGTGCAGCAACCAGCAGGATCGCCTGCATGTTGGTCTTCACATGCACGTTCGCTCCATCCTCGAGAAATTTGTCCAGATCCAGCTGGTACTTGTCGTCCAGGTAGACCGCCTTGACCTCGTCCCACGCCCAGCTCTTGATGATGTCGGGATTGGTCACCTGCCAGCCCCACAGATACTCGACGAACTCGCTGCCCATCGTGCGTGCCCCCGCATAGCCGTGCTGCATGAGCGGTTTGATCCATGCCGGGTTCAGGTAGCGACCACGCAGCTCCGCCACCAGCGCCGCCGGCAGTGCCTGCATTTCAGGCTTCTGCGGATTGGAGTGATCGGCCACGTAACTGGCCGGCACCTTGCCACTGACGCTCTCCACCGCAAGCGACAGGCCACCGAGATAGTCGAAGGCGTCGTTGTTGTCGATCAGGCCATAGAGATTGCTCGAACGACCGAGATAGGTGTTGCGCACTTCGCCCAGGTTCGCACGTAGCAGATCATGACGCGGCGCGCTGCTGCCATCGGCGCGATATCCGAAGCCGATGCGATCCATGTACACCTTTGCCAGCTCGCTGCGCTCGGTCCATGCACCCGACCGCTCAACCAAGCGGTTGATGCCCGCGCCGTAATCGCCCTGCGCCGTGCCGAAGACACGCAGGCTCGCCTGCGCACCCGCGTCCTGCGCCGTCGCGCCGCCCTTGATCAGCGCAAGCGTTTCATCGATCCAGTGCTGCGCCACGTGGTTATTCTGCAGCGGTTCGCTGCCGGGTTGCGCCAGCGTTCCCAACGGCTCCAGTGCGGCAGCGAGTGCCGGCTTCAGCTGCGGATGGGTTGCTTCGATACTCCGCCGGCTGCCGTCCAATGCCAGCAGCACCGCTTTGTCGAGCCACGCGATCTGCTGGCCGAACAGATCGCGGAACAGACCGGACGATACGAACAGTGTGTCTGCGCGCACGCCGACTTCATCGAGCGGACGCCGTTCGACGCCGGAGATGACGCCGCGACTATTCCACTGCGGCTGCACGCCCAGCAAGGCGAGACCGAAGCCCACCATCGCACCTTCGTCTCGCACGGAATCCGACGCCCAGAGGATCACCGCTTCCTTGCCTTCGCCCGCCTTGGTGCGCGCCTTCACCGCGAGCTGTTCACCCAGCGAATAGCCCAGTCGCGATGGAATCAGGCTGTTGTCGAGTCCATGGAAATTTCGCCCGGTCGGCAGCGCGTCGGCATTGCGGATCGGATCGTTCCCCGGTCCGGCAGCCACAAAATGGCCAGCGAGCGCGTGCAGCAGCGCATTCATCTCCCGGCGCGGCGAATCGCTCAGCGCCTTGCGCACAGGCGCGGTGAGATGCACGCCATCACGCTGCATCGATGCCTGCATCGTGTTCAACGCTTCCTGCGACCATGGCCGGCCGAAGACATGCAGTCCCAGCGGCATGAAATCTTCCTGCAGACGCGTCAGGTAATGACCGATCTCATGCACCAGCATCTCATCGTCGGCCTGTTGGAAACTGATGCCGCGTGTCTTCAGCTCCTCGTCCATGCTGGCGGTGAGTGCATCACGCAAATTGAGTTCATCGATCAACTCGCGGATCGCAGCCGCCGCCTGCTCGCGCAGCGGCGGGTTATTGGTCGCTTCGAAGCTTTCGACGAGCTGCCGCAGGCGCAGCAGGTTGTCGTAGAGCGGCGTTGCGCTCAGCGGCGGAATCAAGTGATCGATCATCACCGCCATGCCGCGGCGCTTCGCCTGCAATCCCTCGCCGACGCCGTCGACGATGTACGGATAGATGCCCGGAATGTCCGCGGCGATCAGCGTCGGGTAGTCCTGCTCATCCAGTCCCACGCTCTTGCGCGGAAGGAATTCATAGGTCGAGTGGCGGCCAAGGTGCACGATCGCATCGGCCTGAAATGAATGCCGCAGCCAGTAATAAAAGGCAAGATACTGGTGCGTCGGCGGCACGCTCAGATTCGCATGCAGCAGTTCTTCGTTCAGCTCCCAGCCACGCGGCGGTTGCGGGCCGACGAAGATCTTGCCGAAGCGCAGTCCCGGCAACACCAGTCGATCGTGATCGACCATGACCTTGCCGGGCGCCGGTCCCCAACCGCGAAGTCCTTCGATGCCGCTGCCCGTGATCGCCCTTGTCAGCTTCACGACCTGCTGATCGTTACCGCCGCCAATCAGGCCCTCATAGGCTTCTTCGAGCTGATGCAGCAGATCGAGGACTCGCGCCCGTGCCGGGTGCCGCGCGCCTTCCACGAGGTGTTCGAGCTCATGAATGGCGTGCTGCACCTGCTCGCGCGCCTGCACCGGCAACTGCGCGGCAATCGCCTGGCCGACATTGGCCCGCAACAGCCCCAGCGGACCGTCGATCATTTCCTGCTGCACCGCCTGCGGCGCGGTGGCAAACCAGCGTGCGTACAGCGCCTGGTCGACGCTCGTCACACGCCCGGCCATGTCGTGAAGCGCATCGCCCTGCTCCGGCAGATTGACGCCATCACGCTGCAACATATCGAGCAGCGCTGCAGCCGAGTTCGGCAACGGACCCGTGTCGTAACCGTCGCGCTGCAGTCGCTGCAGAATGTCGAACAACGAAGCCGGCACGTCGAGATTGTCGGCGCCGATGTTGTGGCGGCCCGGTGGATGGTTGTAGTAGACGATCGCGATCTGCTTGTCGGCATTGCGTCGCGCCTGCAGCTTGATCCAGTTCGCCGCACGAGCTGCGAGCGTATCGATCTGCCCCGGCAGTGCATCGAGCTGCGTCACGGCAATCCCTGTCGTTGCATCGATGCGCGCGGCCGCAGCCGTCGCCACGACGATCGGCTGCGAGCTGCCCTGCAGCTCCGGCATCGCCAGGCGATAGTAGACGCTGTCCCACGCGAGGCCCTGGCCGGTCGAGCGCCATGCGATCGCGGTCGTATCGTGCAGCCGCAGCGCCTTGAACACCGGGACGTCGAGCTGTTCCAGCAACTGCGTCGCCCTGACACGGTGACTGCTGCCGCCGATGACGAAATCCTGCATGGCGACGATGCCGCCCAACCGCTTGCCGACGCGCGAGCGCACCAGTTGCAACGCATCGAACGTAGGTTCGCCCCAGCCGGCGTAGAGCACGAGGCAATCGATCTGCCGCTTCGCCAGCGACTCGCAGATCGGCCGGCTCGCGTCACCCGCGGTCACACCGTCGGCATGCTGGTCGTCGAGAATCGCCATGACCGCACGATCGCCATCAACTGTCAGCTGTTCCGGCGTCAACACGCGATCGCGATATCGCAGACGCAACGGCGGCGCATCACGCACCGGCGCCACGGACGTTTTCAGTGCCGCGTCCGAATCCGCGAGCAACATCGCAAACAGCGAGCGCAGGTTGTCTTCACTGCGGTTCTGCCAATAGCCGCGCGCGCGAATCCACGAGGCAAGTTGCGGATACTGTTTCGATGCCGCCGCCACCGCGGCTGCACTCGCATCGCGTTCGGTCTTGAGCGACGAGACGGCTTCGTAACGTGGATCGTCCATCGTGAACAGTCGCCGGCCGTTCCATCGCGACAACCGGCCCAGCGCAGGTTCGCACGCCAGGGCAATGACCTGACGGGCGCGCACTGAGTCAAGCATCGGCATGATCCGTTGCGCGGTATCGCGAAACACGGTCGCCAGCAGGATGGCGTCGGCATCGTTCAGCAGTGTCCGCAACTGGGCGTCAGTCAACGCATCGATCTGCGTCGTCGTGCGGAATACCAATCGAGTTTGCGGATGGGATGCCTTGAACATCTGCGCAGCCTGCACCATGTCTCCGGCGTTGCGCTCCGAGACGACCGCCAGCAGCGTCGCCGCATGAACCGGCTGACCGAGGATGAGCCACAGCAGCACCGAGCATGCGAAGCGCACACCAAAGAGAGAGCAATTGCACACAGTGAATACACCACACGCGAAGACCGCACACTGCAGGCGCGAACCTGCACACCTGTCGTCTTCGGGGAAGACCCGCTCGTTCAGCACACCCCGGCTGAGCGATGGACGACGGCGATGAGCAGGTCTCCTGGCTCGCGGCTTCCAGCTACATCACCTTCCCGACGGCGCAAACCATCAGTGGTTTCGATGCGAGCCATACCGCTTACAGTTGCGGGGGCAGCCCGGGCATTGCACCCGAGTTCCCTTTGAATCCCGGCAGGCGTACGCCGGCACAGGAACTCATCACTCGCGGACACACTGGCGGATTTTTTCGGTGCAGTCAACCGCGCCCGCATGGCGTAGCGCGCCTGAATAACAGGATGTAACAGGCGTTAACCACCGGCGTAACGGTTATTTACTGGACGCTGCCGGATCAGCTACAGACCATGGCCGTCCGTTTTTCTCAACTGCCTCTCCATTGCGATGCCCGCTCAGTGAATTTACGGCAAGCCTGTCGCTTTCAGGCTGGAAACGAAAATAATTTCGTTCAGACTACAGCCGCTGTAACGAAAAGAAT